>NZ_JBSGET010000196.1:0-11692 GCF_053603035.1 Kitasatospora sp. NPDC004272
CCGCGCTGCCGGGCGGCGTGGACGCTCAGCAGGTCGGCGGCGACCAGGGCGGCACGGCCCCGGACGGTGCCGGGGTCGGCGGTGAGCGCGGCCCGGCGCAGTGCGGGCCAGCGGCGGCGGAAGGTGTCGCGGTCGGCGCGCCGGAGCAGGTCGGCGGCCGGGCGGACGGCGTCGGCGGTGGCGGCCGCGGCGAGGTGGGCGGGGCCGGGCAGGGCGGCGAGGGCGGCGGGCAGTGGGGTGATCTTGCGGATGGTGGCGGCGCGGGCCTCCGGGCGGGCGGTGAGCAGCACGGCGAGCCGCAGCGCGCGGTCCCGGTCGGCGGCGCTGAACGGCCGTCCGGCCTCGGCGGCCAGCCGGCCCGCTTCGTCGACCGCGGCGGGCAGGCCGTCGAACGCCTGGAGCCGGACGCAGCGGTCCGGGGGGCAGTGGCGGTGGGCGCAGTGGAAGCGGGCGGCGTGGTTGGGGACGGCGTGCTGGATGAGTTCGCGGACCAGGGCCGAGGCGTTCTCCTCGACGGCCAGGGCGGCCAGCCCCTCGGCGTCGACCGGTCGGCCGCGGTAGTGCGGGCGGACGTGCGGGGCGTAGGCGACGCCGAGGGCGAGCAGGGCGAGCGAAGCGGTGCGGTCCCGGTCGACCGGGCCAGCGGTGGTCACGGCGCGCAGCAGGTGCAGGTCGACGGCGTTGTCGCCGATCTCGTCCAGCCAGTCGGCGAGCCGGGCGGCGCCGGCGAAGCCCAGCCAGCTGGTGGCCTCGGCGGAGCGGGCCATCATGGCTTCGACGAGTTCGGCGGGGCTGCGGTAGTCCTCGCCGCGGAAGTTGACCGGCCGGTGCGCGGGGTTCGCCGGGCCGGTGGCGGGCCGGACCACCCGGGGGCTGCCGCCGTTCAGCCACTCCCGGACCTGCGCGGCCCGCCAGCGGTCGGCGGGTTCCCGGGTGAGCAGGCCGGAGAGCAGCAGCAACTGCCGGGGGTCGGTGATGCCGGAGAGTTCCACCACGGCGTCCAGCACCAGGCGTTCGCGCTGCGCGTTCTCGCTGACCCGGCCGCCGCCGGTGCGCTCGTAGAGGCTCCGGCCGGCGTACATCTCGTACAGGATGACGCCGAGCGCCCACCAGGGGCCGGCCGCGTCGTTGCGGCCGGCGAGCTGTTCGGGCGCCATGTAGGCGGGGGTGACCTGGAGTTCGGTGGGGAAGGTCTGGCTGGCCGTCTGCTTGCGCACCCCGCCGAAGTCGGCGACCACGAACTCGGGGCGGCCGCCCGGGTCGCGGACCAGCACGTTGGCGGGTTTGAAGTCGACGGGGGTGCGCTCGATGACCAGCTGCCAGAAGTCCAGCAGGTCGGTGAGGCCCTCGACCACCCGGCGCGCCTGCGCCGCCCGGACCGTGCCGCCGCCGGCGGGGCGCAGGGCGGCGAGGTGGTCGGCGAGGGTGGTCGGCAGGTACTCCATCACCAGGAAGGCGCGCACGTCGCCGGCGTGCACCACCTCGCCGTGCTCGACGATCTCGGGGACGCACCGGCGGAACTCCGCGGCGCTCAGGTGTTCCAGCAGCTCCTGGTCGGCGGGGGCGCCGGCCCAGCCGACCTTGACCGCGACCTCCCCGCCGCCGTCGGTGCGCTCGGCCCGCCACACGGTGCCCTCGCTCCCGGCTCCGGCGTGGGCGAGCGGCCGGTAGCGGTCGGTCAGCTGCTCGGGGAAGTCGCCCGTGCGCGGGCCGGGGACGCTACCGGCCCGCTGCACCCGGGTGGCGTCGCCGCCGTCGGCGTCCTGCTCGCGGGCGGGTCGGCTGCCCTGCCGACGGGTCGGCGGGCTGCCGGGCCGGCCGGCGTCCTGCTTGCGGGTGGGCGGGCTGCCCGGGGTGCCGCCCTGCTTGCGGGTGGGCGGGCCGGACGGCTCGGGTGTGGCGGCCATCGCGCGGTGTGGTCCTTCTCGCCGGCCCGCTCAGCGCGGGGATCCGAATTCGTCGATCTCGATCAGCTGGACGTCGATGTCCAGGGCGAACCGCAGCCGGCAGCCGGGTCCGACCGGGGTGGGGGCCTCGACGGGGCGGCCGTCCAGGAAGGTGCCGTTGGTGGAGGCGAGGTCCTCGACGTGCAGCACGCCGTCGATCCAGCGCAGCCGGGCGTGGTGCCGGGACAGCTGGTCGAGCGCGGCGAGGCCGGGGACGGCGGCGCAGTCCGGGTCGTCGCGGCCGACGGCCAGGGTGCGGCCGGGGTGCAGCGGCAGCATCACCCCGGCGAGCACCAGGGCGAGCCGGGGCGGTGCGGCGGGCTGCGCCACCACCTTGCGGGTCGGCGCGCTCTCCGTCGGCGTCGCTGCTCCCGTCCCCGCCGCTCCGGTCCCTGCCGCTCCCCTCTCCACCGTTCCCGTCCCCGCCGGCTCCTCTGCCGCCGGTCCCTCTGCCGCCGGTTCCGCCGCGACGGCCGCCGCGGGGCGCGGCTGGTACGCCTCCAGGGGCTCGAACACGTGGTTCGGGCAGTAGCCGGGCTCGTCGTGCTCGGGGCAGTCGTCCTCGCCGACCGGGCAGCGGTACCTCAGGGCCGCCATGTGGTCTCCCGTACCGTCACGCCGCGCTCGCGCAGCTCCCGTTCGATCCGCCCGAGGTCGCCGGGGCGGGGCACGCCGATGATCCGCAGTTCGCCGTCGGTGACCCGGACCTGGAGGTCGGGCCGGTCGGTGCGGCGTTCCAGGTGCGGGGCGTAGCGGCGTTCGCCGAGCGCGCTGAGCGGGACGATCCGCTGGTTGGCGGAGCCGCGCCAGACCAGGTCGGTGGGCTGTCCGGCCAGGTAGCGGCCGGTGATCACGGCATCGGCGCGGGCCAGTGCGGCGGCGGTCGCGGGGTCGGCCGTGGCGTCGGCGAGTTCCCAGCCGGTGTACACCAGCAGGTCGGCCTCGACGCCGGCGCTCCGCCGCTCGCGGTCCGCGGCGGCGAGCAGTTCGGCGAGGGCGGCGGGCTGCTCCAGCGGTTCGCCGCCGCTGACGGTCAGTCCGTCGGCGCCGTCTGCGAGGGCCTGCCGCCACAGCTCGGCGAACCGGTCGGCCGTCAGCTCCCGGCCGCCGGCGGGGTCCCAGGTGTGCCGGGACATGCAGCCGGGGCAGGCCAGGGCGCAGCCCTGGAACCAGACGCCGAGCCGCCGGCCGGGGCCGAGCGCGGTGACCGGGGCGGAGACCTGGCTCACCCGGGCGGGGACCCGGTTCACCCGGGCCAACGGGTCACCTCGACGGTGTAGCCGTCGGCGTCGCCGTCGCCCTCGACGGCGGTCACCTCGATCCGCTCGCCGCGCCGCGGCGGGTTGCGGAACAGCTCCCGGGACAGCGGGTTGACCAGCGCGGACTCGACGGCGGTGAGGACACCGCGGCCGCCGTGGTCGAGCCGGACCCCGGCCTCCACCCGCAGCACCTCCCAGGCGTCCTCGCCGACCTCCAGCGTGGCGCCGTGCACCTCCAGGACCCGGCCGGCCACCGCCGCGATCGCCTTGTCGAGGATCCGCGGCACCCACTTCTCCTGCATGAAGTCCATCGGGATGAAGTTGTCGCCGAAGCGGTTGCGCAGCTCGGGCCGCTTGATGTGGTCGTTGAAGAACAAGTCGAAGGCCTCCCGCAGGGCGAGGCGCACCGCGGTCGGGTCGTCGTGCCGGCTGAGCCGACGGGTGGCACCGGGCCGGCGCTCCGGCCGGTCGCCGCCGTCCGTCCGGGAGCCGTCCGCCGACGGGCCGTCCGCCCGGGAGCCGTCCGCCCGGGAGCCGTCCGCCGGGGGACGGTCCGCCGGTGCGCTCCCGACGTGCTGCGCGGAGGCGGCGGCGCCGAGGTTGGAGGTGAAGATCAGCACGCACTCGGTGAAGTAGACGGTGGCGCCGCGGCCGTCGGTGAGCCGGCCGTCCTCCAGGATCTGCAGGAACAGGTCGAACAGCCGCGGGTTGGCCTTGTCGATCTCGTCGAACAGCAGCACGCTCATCGGGTTGGCCCGGACGGCGTTGGTGAGTTCGCCGCCCGCGTCGTGGCCGACGTAACCGGGCGGGGCGCCGATCAGGCGGTCGCGGGCGTGCTCCTCGGCGAACTCGCTCATGTCGAAGCGGATCGGCCGGGCGTCCTTGCCGAGGATCATCTCGGCGATGCCCTTGGCGAGTTCGGTCTTGCCGACGCCGGTCGGGCCGGACAGGAACAGCGTGCCGCGCGGCCGGTTCGGCGAACTGGAGGACTGCGCGCCGCTCAGGCCGGACGCGGAGCGCATGAAGATCTCCAGGGTGCGGCGCACCGCGTGCGGCTGGCCGATCACCCGGGCGTTCAGGAACTCCTCGCCGTCCCGGATGCGCTCGCGCAGCGCCTCGGTGGCCCACGGGTTGTCGGTGACGCCGACCCGGTAGAGCCGGGCGGCCTCCTCCAGGCGGTGGGCCGGCAGGCCGCGGTCCACCGCCATCCGGCCGATCGCCATCACCTCGGAACTGCCCATGCCGTGCGAGGAGTCGGCGAGCGCCCGGGCGGCGGTCTCCCGGGCGGCGGCGTCCGGCCGGTCCGCGGCGTCCTGCCGGGCGGCCACCGCGTCGACCACGTGCCGGGCGGCGGCCAGCCGCTGGTCGTACGGCGGTGCGGGAACGCTGACCACCCGGACGGCGCGGCTGCCGACCGGGAACTCCATCGGCAGTTCCTCCTGCCGCTCGACCACCCAGAACACCGTGTTGTAGACGCCGTTGGCGTCGCCGCGGCGCACCGGCCGGGCGGTGTGGCCGAGTTCCTCCACCGCGGCGAACAGCCGGGCGACCTCCCCGGCGGCCGGGGCGCGGGCCGAGCCGAGCCGGGCCGCGTACGGGACCAGCAGGCCGACCGGCGGGCCGGGGTGGCGGACGGCGGCCACCATGACGTCCCGCAGCCGGTCGGTCAGCGCGGGCTCCTCGTCCTCCTCGCCGGCCTCCTTGGCGCGCGCGGCGCGGGCGTCGGCGGCCACCAACTCGCGGATCACCGGCGGCATCTCGTCCGGGGCGCCGGCCAGCAGCCGGACCGCGATGTGGTCGGTGACCTGGTCGACGACGGCCAGCGCGCCGTAGCCGCGGGCCCGGCAGACCGCGTCGACCACCGCGGCCAGGTCGAACGGCGCCAGCCGGGGGCTGCGGCAGTGCGGCAGGTCGCTGGGCAGCAGGTACTGGTCGCGGACGTTGCCGGTGAACAGGATCTGCGGGTGCACGGCGAGGGCGAGTTCGAGCTCGCGGACCCAGCTCGGCAGGGCCGCGCGGCGCCGCCCGGCCTCGTCCGCGTCGTCCGCCCCGGCCGCCTTGCCCACGTCGACGGGGTCAGCGCTCACGGTGCTGCTCCTGCCGGTACGGGGTCGCGGTCCCGGTCCCGGTCGCGCTGCGGCGCTTGGCGGGTTCGGGCTTCTGCGCGGCCGGCGCGGTCCTGGTGCGCGGCCAGGCCTCCGCGGGCAGTTGCGGGGCGGCCATCAGGCCGGGCAGCATCGCGTGCCGGCGCTCCAGGTCCACGCCGTGTTCGCGGGCGCTGCTCTCGATGGCCGGCAACTGGGCTTCGCAGAACCAGCGCTGGACCTCCTCGTCGCGCCGTCCGTCCTCGCCGGAGCCCGGTCCGCGCACCACGGCGGTGCTCACCGCGGCCGTCTCCCGGGAGAGCACCACCCGCAGGCCGTAGCCCTCGGCCGGGCCGCCGCCGTCGGGCGCGTCGAACGGCACCACGGCCGCGCCGTCCTCGGCGAGCAGGTCGGCGAAGTCCTCGCCGACCCGGTAGTCCCGTTCGCGCAGCGCCGCCGCCAGCGCCTCGGCGACCCGGGCCCGGTTGCGGGCGGCGTCGGCCGCGGCGACCGCCCGGGCGACCTGGACCCGCAGCGTCTCCGGGTCCTCGGCGGCGGCGAGTGCGGCGATCAGCCGGGCCCGCTCGGCGGGTTCCGCGTCTTGCGCCAACTGGAGGAGTCCGGCGCGCAGTTCGGCCCGCTGCTCGGCGGTCCGGCGGCGTGCCACCGACTGCTGCACGCCGTCCGCCAGGTCGGCCTGCGCGGCGCGCACCGACTGGGCGCTCGGCGCGGTGTCCAACGCGCGGCGCAGCAGGGCGAGTTCCGGCAGGTCGGCGGGGTCGCAGCGGACCACCTCGCGGGCCAGCAGCGCCTGCGCCCCGGCCACCGCCCGGGCCCGGACGTCCGCCAGGTGCTCCTCGGCGGCCGCGCGGGCCGCGACGGCCTGCTCGGCGGGCGTCCCGCCGCGGGGGCGGGGTGCGGCCGGACGGGCGGGCGCGGTGGCGGCCTCGGCCACCAGCGCCGTCCACGCCCGGTCGACGGCCCGCGCCAACTCGCCTTCGGCCCGGGCGTTCTGCTGTTCGGCGCGCCGCACCGCCGCGGCCAGCTCGGCGGAGTCCGCGTCGGCCGCCGCCGTCACCGTGGCGACCTGCACCTCGGCGATCCGGTGGGTGCGCCGCAGGTGGCCGGCCTCGCCGCGCAACTCGGCTGCCTGTTCGCCCAGTTCGTCCAGTCGGGTGCGCAGCTGGGCCCGCCGCAGGTTCTCCGCGCGCTGCGCCTGCTCGGCGAGCTGCGCGCGCAGCAGGCGCTGCCGCTCGGCCTCCCGGTCCTGATACGTCCACCCGTACGCCGCGGAACTGCTCACCGTCCCCCTTCCGGACCCGTGGCACCGGCGGCACGAGGTGACTTCCCGTCACCCCCGGTGCGCTGGGCGGTCGTTCGCTTCCCCCGCGTCCGGGAGAACGCTACACCGCAGCGGCCCAGGCGATACATTGTCCGGGACGGTCCACGCGAAGGGGGTGCACGGGTGCTGGTCCAGCTGCTCCGCGCGCTGCGCGAGGACTGGGAGGCGGTGTGGGCGCTGCTGGACGCCGACGCGCGCCACCGACTGGCCGCGCTGCTGGCGGATCCGGGCGACGACCCGGTGCGCGCCGCCCGGAGCGTCCAGCGCCTGCTGAAGCGCGCCCTGCCCGCCGGGCACCCGCTGCGGGGCGCGTCCGGCGAGAGCGACTCGGCGCGCTACGCGGAGGGCGGCGAGGACACCCCGGAGGCGCTGCGCGCGGCCCTGGCGGGCCTCGGCCGGCCGGTGGTCATCGTGACGTCCGAGCAGGGCTCGGTGGCCGGTGCGGTGCCGGCCCGGCCGGGCACCCCGGCCGCCGCGCGGGCCACCGACCCCGGTCCGCCCCTGGACTCCGACGAACGGCTGCTGCGGGCGAGTTGGACGGAGGCCCAGTGCCGCTCGGCGGGTGCCGATCCGTCCGGGCGGGACCTGATCCGCCTGACGGTTCGCCAGGGCGGCGTCGTGATCCCGTCGTTCCAGTTCGACCGGTACACCGGCGATCCGCTCCCGGCGGTGCTGGCGGTCAACCGCCTGCTGGACGCGGACGAGGACCCGTGGGGCGTCGCCGACTGGTGGCTGGGCAGGAACGCCTGGCTGGCCGGGGTGCCGGCCGAACTGCTGGGCACCGGACGGGAGTCCGACCTGCTGCCCGCCGCCCGTGCCGAACTCGCGGACTGGTGACCGGATGCCCGACGTGATGGTCCCCGGCCCGACGGTGCGCGCCACGCCGCACCGCGAACTGCTGCCCGCCGGAACGGCGTTGTGGCGGCTGCACTCGGCCGCCTACCCGCCCGCCGCCTTCAACCCGCGCCCCGCGGACATGCACTGGGGCGGCGGCCGGTTCTGCTCGTTCACCGGTGACGGAACCGAACTGCCGTACCTGTACGCCGGGTTCACCGAGCGCACCGCGCTGCTGGAGACGCTGGTCCGGGGCATCGAGTTCGACGACACGGGCTGGCGGCGGATCGTCCGCAAGGCGGTGGCGGGCAAGGTGCTGTCCCGGCTGGAGACCACCTGCGACATTCCGCTGGTGGGCCTGCGCACGCCGGAGCAGTTGGCGGCCGTTCACCAGGACGAGTGGCTGGTGCACGCCCCGGCCGCCGACTACGGGCACACCCGGCGCTGGGCGGCCTGGATCCGCGCGCAGGCGCCGTGGGCGCAGGGGCTGGCCTGGATGTCCAAGCGGGACACCACCGCCGCGGCCTGCGTGCTCTACGAGCGGCCCGGGTCGGCGGCGCTGGTGAAGCCGTCCGGCACGGAGCCGGTGGAGCTGGACACCGCGGCCGGCGCCGAACTGCTGAACCGACTGCTGGCGCCCTGCCGGGTGCGGATCGAGCCCCCGCGCCACCGCCCCTGAGGACCGGTGCCGCCGGCGGCACCGGGTCGGGGCCCCGACCCGTCGTCCTCGTCCCGGCCCCGTGCCCGGACACCGCGGGAACGGCCCCCGTCCGGCCCCCGTCCGGCACTCGTCCGGCCCCCGTCCGGCCCCCGTCCGGCCCCCGTCCGGCCCCCGGGCACCACCGACTGACCAGCTCGAAACGCCGGGACCTGCCGCCGTCCGCCCCGCCGGCGGACTCGTCCCACGAGACCGGAACGGAGCCCCGATTGCCTGCCACCCCTGCGGAGATCGCCGCCGCCACCCGCGGCTACCTCCAGCGCCACCCCGCCGAACGGGACCGGCTCCGGCCGCTGCTGGAGCCGTCCGCCACCGGGTCCGACCCGACCGACCCCGCCACGCCGCCCGCGCGCGTCACCTGCAGCGGCGTCGTCGTCGACCGCGACCTGCGCGTCCTGCACGTCCGCCACCGGGCCGCCGGGCCGGTGCCGGGCCCGGGCGGCCCGGGCGGCCCGGGCGGCCCGGGCGAACCCGTCGGCGGGGGCCTGCTGGCGACCGCGATCCGCGGGGTCACCGAGGAGACCGGGATCCCCGCCGGAGCGCTCCGGCTGGTGCCGCACCTGCTCGACACCCCCGTCGACATCGACGTCGACATCGACGTCAACGAGACCGACCCGGACCCGGCCGAGGGCGAAGTCGCCCACCGGCACTACGACTTCCGCTTCGTCTTCCAGCTCGCCGACCGCGAACCGCCGCAACCGCCGCAACCGCTCCTGCCGGCGGCGGAGGCCGCCGGGGCCGGGTGGCGCCCGCTCGCCGAGGTCTCCTCCCCCGGGCTGCGCGCCAAGCTCCGCGGCGCGGACCTGACCGGCCGGCCCGAGTCCGTGAACGCCTCCGCCGTCATCCACAACGGCCGCGGTGAGTACCTCCTCCACCTGCGCGACAACGTCCCCGGCATCTGGGCGCCGGGCGAGTGGAGCCTGCTGGGTGGCGGCCGCGAACCGCAGGACGCCACCATCGAGGCGACGCTGCGGCGCGAACTCGCCGAGGAAGTACCCGGGTTGGCGCTGAGCGCGGTCGAGCCGCTGACCGTCGAATGGACGACCGACCGCCACGGCCTGGCCGTCCCGATCCGGATCTTCACCGCCCGCTGGGACGGCCACCCCGACCGGGCCGACCTCCGCGAGGGCGTCCTGGTGCACTGGTTCCGCCCCGAGGAGCTGCACCGCCTCCACCTGCGCGACTCCACCCGCCGCCTCCTCCAGGAGCACGCCGCCGCCCTGGCCGCCACCCGACCGTCCGCACCCCGGCCCGACTCCCGGCCGCCGGGCGACCCGCTGTTCGACCCGCTGGACCGGGCCCGGGCGGACGGCATCGAGCGCACCTCCACCAGCGTCCTGCTCACCGACCCGGACGGCCGGGTCCTGCTGCTGCGCCGCGCGCCCGGCACCCTGCAGGCCGGGCTGTGGGAGCTGCCCGGCGGCGGCACCGAACCGGGCGAGGACCTCGTCACGGCCGGGCTGCGCGAACTGGACGAGGAGGCCGGTCTCACCGGCGTCCGGGTCACCGCCCACCTCGGACACCGGGACTATCCCAACTCCCGCGGCAACCGCACCCGCGCGTACGTGATCGCCGCCCACCTCGGCCGCTCCCGGGAGGTGCGGCTGTCGCCCGAGCACGACACCCACCGCTGGGCCCCGCCCGCCGACCTGCCGGAGCCGGTCGCCGCCCACGAAGCGGACCTGATCCGCCGCCACACCGCGCCGCCGCCCGCCCTGCCCGGCCACCTGCCGCTGCCCGCCTACCTCCCCACCATCCCCGCCGCCCCGATGTGGGGCAGCGTCTTCTTCACCACCGAGGACGGCAAGGCCGTGCTGCTGCGCGCCACCGACCCGGCCAAGGGCCTCCAATGGGCGGGCGGTGACGTCGAGTTCACCGACCCCAGCCCCCTGCACACCGCGGTGCGCGAGTGCTTCGAGGAGACCGGCATCCTGCTGGAACCCGACCCGGAGCGGCTGCCGCTGCTGGCCACCGTGTTCGAACAGCCCCGGAACGGCTGGCCCGCCAAGGTCGGATTCGCCTTCCACGGCGGCCAGTTGTCCGCCGGACAGCTGGCCGCGATCCGCCTCGACCCGGCCGAGCACACCGAGGTCGTCCTGCTGACCCGCGCCGAACTGACCGCCCGGAGCGACCCCCGCCGCGCACAGCTCACCCTCGCCGTCCTGGACGCGGCCCGCACCGGCGTACCGGCCTACCTCGTCCGCTGAACCCGCTCATCCCGCTCATCCCGCTGAGCCCGCGCCGCGGTGTCGCGTTCCGGCACCGCGGGGAGCACCCCGGCCGCCCCGCCGGGCGCAGTCGCCGTTGCCCGGCACGGCCGCGGTCGGCCCGACCGGCCCGGCCAGCCCAACCGGCAGGCGGCCGTCACGGCGTGCCCGAGCCCGCCGCCTTCGACCCGCCCGCCGAGGGCGCGGACACACCGGGGACGCCGGCCGAACTCGCGGGCCCCGACGAGCCTCCGGGCCCAGCACCGGAGCCCGAGCCGCCGGGCGAGGCCGGCCCGGACGAGCCGGAGTGGCCGGGCGAGCCCGAACCGCCGGAGGACGGGACCGACGACGCCCCGGACGACGGGGCCGAGGAGCCGCCGGACGGCGTGCCCGTCCCGGAGTGGCTGCCGGACGGGCCCGAACCGGACGCACTGGGCGAGGCCGAGCCGTCGGTTCCGCCCGTTCCGCCCACGGGGCGCTCGAACTGGCCGCCCGTCGCCTGGTCCACCAGCACGATCCGGTTCACCGGCGCCGCCGCGGGCTGCACCGTCACCACCCCGTCCGGGCGGAACGCGGACCAGGCCGTCCCGGTGTACGTGCCGCCGGTGCCGCTCGGCGGCGTCAGCGGGTTGCCGCAGGCGCAGCGCACCCGCGGCACGCCCTGGCTGTCGACCAGCACGGCCGTCCCGGACTGCAGGACGGCCTGGTAGGGGGTGGCCTGCCCGTTCTGGTAGCCGTGGTTGGTGACCCGGGTGTCCTGGCGCAGCACCACGGGCGTCAGGCCGTTCAGGTATCCGTTGATCTGCGAGCCGTCGATGCCCTCGACCCCGGCCCAGGCGCGGGCCTTGTCGGTGTTGGCGGCGAGGTAGGAGGAGAGCTTGGGAACGTCGCAACTGGCCGTTTCGCGGGTCCCGCCGTACAGGCCGGGCTGCCCGCCGTTCACGGTGCCGCCGGACGCGCTCGGGCTTCCGGCGCCGGAGGGGGCCGAGGCACTGCCGGAGGCCGCCGACCCGCCGGCCGGGGTGGAGCCGCCGGGCGAGGTCGAGGCTGGCGTGCCGCCGTTGGCGACCGAGTCGGTGAAGGGCTCCTGTCCGGTCGCGGACACCGGCTGCATCTCGACGGCCTGCGCGCTGCCGCCACCGCCCGAACCCCCGGTGGCGACCACGCCCAGTGCGATGCCGAGCCCGGCGACGAGGACCGCCCCGGCCAGCACCGGCCCCTTCCGCCACCACGGCCGCCCGCCGCCCCCGCCGGACGACCCCATGGGTCTGGCCCTTGTACAGCCGGAACGGCGTGTTGGAG
>NZ_JBSGET010000197.1:0-11604 GCF_053603035.1 Kitasatospora sp. NPDC004272
GCCTCCCCACACCGGATCGGATGTCCACCGACATCCAACCGGTTCCGGCGGCACCACCGCCAACCCGGTGAACCTTCTCGGTCAGAGCACTAGAGGTCGATCACGACCACGCGACGCATCAGGTCAGGGGCGCGCTCTGCCGGCAGTGCAACGGCGAGCTCGGCTCGCTGGAGGCCGCGTTGCGGGTGCCCCAGCGGGAGTTCCAGAGCCGGGCCGGGGACCTGCACCGGGTGCTGTGGCGGACCGGCACCGTTGCTCTCGCCCGCTACGCCCGGGCCATCGCCTACCTCGGCCTCACCGAGGCGGAGTACGAGCGGCGGCTGCGCGCGGTGCACGCCGAGCTGGCGCTGCCGTTCGTCTACTGGACCCCGGTGACGGCGGAGCCGCCGACGCTCCGGAGCCCGTGGACGAAGATCGGGCCGCTGTGCGACGACGAGGAGGCGGAACGGCATCGAGCCCGCCTGCTGGCGACCGAGGGGCCGCTGCACCTGTGCGTGCGGGTGACGCGGGAGCCGGACGACGGAGTGAACAGCCCGGCTCCGCGCGGGCTGGTGGTCACCAGTGGATGGACCGAAGGCGCCCGTGCGTACCAGCGGGAACTGCTCGCGGCGAAGCCGCCGGCCTCCACCGAGCGGGCCGACGAGCGTGATCGGGCGTTCGCGGAGCTGGCGGTGCCGGTGCTCACCAGCCGGCCGCTGACCGCCGAGCAGTTCACCGCCGCGCACTGGCGGGACGAGAAGATGCCGGGCACGCCGGAACAGCTGGCGGAGTTGCTGCTGAGCTACGGGTACCTGCCGCGCTGGTTGGACCTGGCGGTGCGGATCGTGCTGGAGGACCTGGGCGAGGACCTGCCGAACCGGAAGTGGGCGGTACCCAGCCGGGCTCGCCACCACTGGAAGGCTCTGTTCACCCACTGGCGAGACCGGCGGGTCGTTCAACCGTTGGGCTGATCTGATACCGAGCTTTTGGAGGGGCGTGCGGCGCTGCCGCGCGCCCCTTCCTCTTTGACACCCAAAGTGAACACCTCTACCATTTAGTTGTCTTCTACTGTTTAGGAGTGATGTGGTGAGGGTGAGCTTCGGCGGCGAGGGCGTGGAGGTGCCCGATGACCTGGGGCGGGCCCTGCTCGCGGCCCTGCGCGAGGAGCGGGTGCAGCCGCCGCAGGCGTCGGCGTTCGACGAGCTGACCGCACTGGTGGAGCGGATCGGCGGGGTGACCCGGCATCTGGCCGTGGTGAAGGAGTTGGCGATGTGCAGCGCGGACGCCTCCGGCGGCTACTCCAACCGCCGCGCCCTGGGCGACGCGGCCGGCATGTCTGCCTCCCAGCTCGCCCGGGTCCTCGAGGGCCACGGCCTCCCGAGGGACCGGCGTAGCGGCGGCGTGGACCTGGTCGTCGCCTTCCGCGCCAACGGCACCGACGACGAGCTCCACCCGCACGCCGAGCTGGACGTGACCGGCCTGCCGGAGTTCACCCTGCCGCCCGTCCCGGACGCCGCGCCGACCCACCAGTTCGCGGGCCGGGAGCTGACCTTCTACTACCGCCCGCAGGTCCCGATCGGCCGGGCCGACCTCGGCCGCTCCGCCGGCTACGCCCTGCGCCACCCGGAGCGCGGCCTGACCGCCTGCGTCACCGGCCAGGTCTTCGACGCGCTGGCCGGCGACCCCCGACTCGACCCGACCCGACCCAACGGACGCTGAGGAGCGATCGATGTCCGACGAGCTCTTCGACTCGGTCGACGCCCTGCTCTCGGGCGTGCGCACCGGCCTGCCCGACCCGGCGGAGCGCCAGCGGCTGCGCCTGGCGGCCGGTCTGACCGTCACTCAGGTCGCGGTCGCGCTGCGGGTGAACTCCAGCCTGGTGAAGGGCTGGGAGGACGGGACCGCAGCCCCGGGCCCGGAGGTCGCCCCGGCCTACATGCGCCTGCTGGAGGGCCTCGCGGCCCGCTTCCCCGCCCCGGCTCCGCCCGCCGCGCCGGTGCCGCAGACGGCCGCCGCTGCGCCGCAGCAGGGTGTGGCGCTGGACCAGCACCCGGACGGTTCGCTGGTGATGGGCCCGGCCGAGCCGTGCGTGCAGTGCGGGCAGCCCTCCGTCTACCGGGCCCAGGGACGCCCGATGCACCTCGGCGGGTTCTGCCGTCCCGCGGCCGCCGTCCCCGCGCCCGAGGCCGCTGCCCCGGCCGGGCGGCAGGCCCCCGCGGCCACCGCCCCGGCCCCGGCTGCCCAGGGCACCGCCGTCCCGACCGCCCAGGCCGAGCCCGCACCGGCTTCTCCGGCACCGGCCGCTGCCTCGCCGTCCCGGCCCGCACCGTCGACCACCGCTGCTTCGGCGCGGGGCGGCCAGCGCCCGGCAGGGACTCCGGCCCGGGCCCAGGGCCGTTCGTCCGCGCCGCGCACCACCAGCCCGACCGCGGCAGCCGCTCCGGCGGCCAGCCGGTGGGTGCCGGTGGTGGCGCTGGACGCCGCCGAGGACGGCAGCTGGGTGCTGGACGTGCCCGGCTTCCCGGTCCCGGCGGGACCGAAGCTCGGCGACTGGTTCGCGTGGCTGGGCACCGGGCTGCCGCTGCGGGTCGAGCGCGCCCACCCGCAGGGCCGGGGCGGGGACGGCGCGGTGTGCCTGACCGCCGCCGCCCTCAAGCAGCTCGGCCTGCCCGCCGCGCTGCCGAGCACGGACAAGGCGCTGAACGCGCTGCAGGCGAAGCTCGCGAAGGCCGCCGCGGCGGTCGGGATGGAGGTCTCCGAGAGCATCGGGCCGGTGTTCCGGGCGTTTCGCCGCGCCGGGTCGGCGGGCGGGCCGAAGACCTCGCTGCAGGTGACCGTCGCGCCGTGGCTGGGGCAGGGCGATGCCCGGCAGCAGGCCGTCAGCGCGCTGGCCGCGCCGCTCGCCGCCGCCCCCGACGGCACCCGGGACGGGGCGACGTTCGCCCGCCGCTACCGGACCTTCACCGCCGACCTCGGCGTCGCCCCGGGCGCGACCACCGCCTCCACCGCGATGCTGCTCCTGGACGCGGTTCGGCCGCGGGTGGAGTGGGTGAAGGACGAGGCGACGGGGGAGTGGTCCTCGCACCTGCGCGAGGGCGCGCTCCCGGCCGGGGACCGGTGCGTGCCCATCGCGGCCGGCGCCCGCCACCCGCTCACCCGCGAACTCCTGTCCGGGGGGCAGGCGGTGTGCGAGGAGGAGGACTACAAGTGGTGGGCGCGCGAGCTCACCGCCGACGAGGCCGGCCGCCGGTTCGCGGTCGCGGTCGACGTCTGCGCGTCCTACCTGTCGGTGACGGACTCCCTGCCGCTGCCGATCGGCGAGCTGGAGCACGTGAGCAACCCGTCCTGGGGCAAGGGCAAGACCGCGGGCCTGTGGCTCGCGGACTTCACCGGCGTCGAGGTGGACGAGTTGCTGCCGCACCCCGCGACCTTCCACGGCCGCCCGCCCACCGGGCCCGGCTGGTACGCCACCCCGACGGTGGCCTACATGGCCAGCACGTACGGCTTCGACCCGGCTTCGATCACCGAGGCGTATCTGTCGACGCACACCGCGCCGCTGCTCAAGGAGTGGACGACCCGGGTGCGGGGCGGCTACAAGCGTGTCTACGCCGACCTCGGCCTCATCGACGGCCAGGGCCCACAGGAGTTCCTCGCCGCGTACGCGGTCCACAAGGAGGTCGGCACCGATGCGGTGCGGGCGGACGCCCTGACGCTGGGCTCCCTGTACAAGAACATCTACAAGGGCGGGATCGGGAAGTGGTCCGACTCCGCCCGCCACCTCGACGACGAAGCCTGGTTGGAGAAGGTCGCCGGCTCCTGGTCGTACCGGCCGGAGATCCGCTTCCACATCATCGCCGCCGCCCGGATCGCCGCCCACCGCCGCATGCGCAAGACCTACCTGCTGACCGGCCGGGCGCCGTTCGCGGTGAACGTCGACTCCTACCTGTACGCCGCCGACGCCCCGTCCCCGATCGAGCTCCTGCCGGTGAAGGACGACGGCTCCCCGGTGCCGGGCGCGCTGCGCCTGGGTATCGCGCCCGGCTCGCACAAGCACGAGGCCTCGATCCCGCTGCAGGAGGCGGTGGCGGCGATGGAGCGGCGCGAGCACCCCTCCAAGCTGACCCACCAGTACGCCACCGACGGCACCCCGATCCAGACCAGCACCGCCACCGAGTCCGAGAGCACCGACGAGCAGAAGGAAGGTGAGAGCTGATGGCCGGCGGATTTAGGGGCCTGTTCGGGAAGGTCCGCGAGTCGCTGTTCCCCAGCAGGAAGGCCCCCGTGCAGACCACCACCCAGGCCGGGCAGGTCCGGGAGCGCAAGTACGGCGGCAGCACCAAGGCCATGGCCGCCGCCTACGGCGTCTCCGCCCGCACCATCTCCCGCTGGGTCGACGGCACCCGCCACCCGGCCGGCAAGCACCGCGAGAAGCTGCGCCTGGACGCGGTCGACGTGCAAACCACCGAGACCGGCCGCAAGCGCAAGGCCAAGCAACTGGCCAAGCTCGGTCCGCACTCCGGGATCACCGCCCGGGTCGGCCGCGCGCATACCTTCGAGATCCAGGGATCGGACGCCGTCCGGGCCCGTGACATCCACCTCGATCTCACCGGCGACCAGGCCGCCGCCCTCGCCCTCGCCCAGGACGAGGGCGAGGTCCGCGAGATCATCGGCGGAGCCCTGGCCGAGTACTTCAACGGCGGTGTCTCGGGCGGCTTCGGCCCGGACGACTTCGAGTACGACCCCGAAGACTTCGACCTGAGCTGAGCCCACCCCACCCATCACACCGGCAGACAGGACCAACGCCATGACGAACACCCTCGCCACCCCCTCTGCCGTCGACCAGCGGTGGGTCCTCGACTACGACACCGCCTACCGGCTGTGGGACCAGGACCTGATCGAGCACTGCAAGCCGCACTACTCCATGAACCCCACCACCGGCCGGATCGAGATTGACGGCCTCACCCTCTGGGCGAACGACGGCCGCCCGCGGGCCTGGGCGCGCTTCGGCGACACCATCCACCGCGCCCCCGACGGCACCTGCACCATCCACCGCGCCGCCTGAACCACCGTCCCGCTCTTCGGCCGGGTCGCTCCACCAGAGCGACCCGGCCGAAGTGCGTCCCTCTCCCACATTGCCTGCCGGAAATCGACCTGGACGACATGGCCATGGCCTGGACACCTCGGAGCTGACCCACACCCTTCCCGATCACTGCCGGACTCGAAGTCAAGTCCCTTCTGAACCAGGCTAGTTGAATGCACCCGGGTCGGACGGCCGCCAGTCGACCACCGTCGACCGGCCTTGGCATCGCGACTCATCGCCAGCACTGCGCGACCAGTTAAAACGGCTGGATCGCGCGTGAAGGACCACCTCTTCCGCCACAATGAAGCCACCGGAACGACATCCCGAAACGCCCGAACCGAAAACAGGGCACCGCCAGAAGGCCCCGGACGATCGAATACCCGGCCGATCAGAGCTCATAAAAAGAAAGGCCGGAACGAATTCCTCACACGCCTCCACCGACCTGCCCGCCCGGTCGCAGCCGTCGTTGAACCGCACCGCCGAGATCCGCACCACCGAGAAGGGAAGGCACCACATGCCGCAGTCCGCGAACTCGCCGATCTCCTACACCCGTTGGGGCGATGTCCCCGCCCACCTGCTCACCCGCACCGCCCTGGCCGACCTCGACCTGCCCCGCCAGCCCGCCGGCCCCGTCCGCGCCACCATCGACACCCGCAACGCGATCGGGCGCAAGGCGACGTTCGAGCTGTACGACGTCCGCGAATCGCAGCCCACCTCGGCCAGCGCCGCGCAGCTCGCCGCCGCGGCCGCCCGCCGCACCACCACCCGCACCTGCCAGGACTGCGGCGCCCACCCCGACGCCCCGCTCGTCCCGGCCACCGGCGGCCACCTGCTGTGCCACACCTGCGCCCACATCGCCCGCCTGCGCGAGCGCCAGGCCGCCGCAGCCGCCGACGCCCGGGACGTCGCCGCCACCGTCGCCCGTCTCCTGGACGACGAGCACCTGGCCGTCCTCGCCGTCCAGTACGTCCCGGGCGAACCCACCGCCCACGGCACGCCCCGCCCGCCCGCCGCGGCCCGCATCACCGTCCTCGACCGCACCGGCACCACCCTCTTCGACGAGACCGTCCGGCTGACCGGCCCCCGCACCCCCGGCGCCCCCGCGCACGCCGTCGACCACGCCGAACCCATCACCCACCTCACCGACCTGCTCGCCGAGCGCACCGTCGTGATCTGGTCCCCGGCCGACCTCGACCCCCTGCGCGAGGCCCTGCGCCGCCGCAAGCCCACCTGCGCCCTGCAACTGCCGAACCGCGTCAACAGCCTCAAGCCCGCCGCCACCCGCTGGCGCGCCGACCTCGACCCCTCCACCGGCTTCCACCGCGCCCCCACCCCGCCCACCACCGCCGACCGCACTCTGCTCCTGCTGCGCCGCATCGCCGCCGCCGAAGTCGCCCAGCAGCCCGTCGAAGCCCTGCTCGCCGCCTGCTGACTCCCTTGCCCAGCCAGGCCGGGCCGCCGAGCCCCTCCCGGTGTTCGGCGGGCTGGGAAATCTGATGTTCTTGTCGCTCTCGACCGGGATGCTGGTGTGCATGAACGACCGGGAGCAGCACGACGACGGTGAAGTGCAGGACGGCGAGCAGGCGGTAGCGAAGGAGTCAGGCCCCGGCCGGGTGAGGATCGTCCGGCCGTTCCCGCTCGACTACGACCCGCTGGGCCCCTTGCGGGCCCAGCTCGCCGATCTCGGGCGGATCGTGAACCAGCCCCTGTTCAACACCCTGGCCTCGATCAGGGCGGAGCAGAACGCGCAGCTCGCGGCATCGGTGGCAGCGGCGGCAGGGGTGAAGACGAGCATCATCGGCTCCGACCTGGTCTCCTCGATCGTCGGGGCATCGAGGGCGTCCGAGATCCTGCGGGACTCGATCGCCATCGCCACGGCGGAGCAGCGCTCGGTGCTGACGGAGGCCCTGCGGATCGCCCCGCAGCTGCCCGGCTCCTTCGGCAACGTGACCGGGCTGATCGGGAGCGACTTGAAGGCGTCCTTCGCCGACGCGCTCCAACTGCGCTTCGTGGCCACCGATCTCCTCTCCTCGACGCTCAAGGGCGGGGCGTTCTCCGAGACGCTGCGAACCTCGGTGGCCACAGCCCTGGCCGGCCAGCGGTCGGTGCTGTCGGAAGCCCTGCGGATCGTCCCGGTGACCGGCCCCTCTCCGGCCGACCTGTTCAGCAACATGGTGGGATTGGCCGGCAGCAACTTCGCGGCTTCCTACGTCTCGCCGCTGATGGGGATCGCGGAAGAAATCCGCCGGTCCCTCACCAAGGACCTGTTCGCCGGGTTCGACCGGATCCGCGACCTGGTCAAGGACTGGCTGCCCGACAACCTGGCCGACCTCGGCGAGGAGCAGTGGGCGTGGCTGCTGCGCGGCGCCGCCAAGGACGGTGCCTGCTTCGCCTGGGCACCGCGCGCGGAGATCGTCACCGCCCTCCTGGCCCTGCCCACCGCGACCGCTCGCCAGCAGTACCTGGTCGACCACCGCCAGGAGGTCGTCCAGGACGTGGAAGCCAGCCTTCAGGAGGTGGACCACCCTGACCTGGAAGACCTGCGAGAACTCACCCTCCAAGCCGCCGCCTGCCTCCGCGACGGCCACGACGCCCCCGCCCAGGCGCTGCTGGGCAACGTGCTGGACACCCTCATGACCGCCCACGGCAAAGCCTGGCTGCGCAGCTACTTCCCTCAAGGCACGTTCCCCAGCAGCCCGAACACCGGCAGCCACAAGGTGATCACCGGAGTCCTCGGGGCCTACACCGGCGACACCCAACTACGGAGGCTGCCGGCCATCCTCCTGGTCACCGCGATGAAGAACGTGTTCAGCGACCTCAAGCAGCAGCACAACTTCAACCGGCACCTGGGCGCGCACAAGGCTTCCGCCCGCACCTACCGCAGCGGCTTCGCCTTCACGGCCCTGCTCAACACCCAGGCGCTGCTGCGCCTGGTGGACCGCTACCTGTACGCCAGCACCTGACCGCCAAGAGCGCCAAGCCGAAGGACACGGCGTTGGTGGCCCCGGTCGGTACCCGGGGCCGCCGACCTCTATCCACAGGCCTCCGGCTGAACGCTGGCCTGATGACCAATCACACCAACTCCAGCCCGGCGCCCGGCGCGTACGGGCGGCGCCGCCGCCAGATCCAGCGCCTGATCGACCACGGCCGGCTGAACGACCTCGCCCCCGAGCCGGGCGACGAACGCCTCCTGGACGCCCTCGCCCGCACGGACCACCGCACCGCCCTGGACGTCCAGGGCTGGCTCACCACGGCCTTCCTGAACAGCATCGGCTGCTACGCCGACCCCGCCGTCCGTGCGGCCTCCCGGCTACCCGCCCTGGTCCTCGAGGAGGCCGAGCGCCAGCACCCCTGCCCGGCCGCCTGTCCTGCCGCGGGTTCGCGGTGCGATGGCTGTGCGCAGGCCTGCGGGAGCGGCGCCCACCGCGGCCTGGCCCTGCTGTTCCGTAACCTGTCTAACGCCCTCGGCGCCCGCCAGCAGCACGCCCAGCGCCTCCTGGAGGCCCGCGCCGCCTCCGAGTAGGCATAGCGACAGGTCCCGGTCGGGAACACCGCCGAGCGCGGTGTTCCCGACCGGGACCTTGAGTTCGTTCTGCTGGAGCAGAACGAACTGATCAACCCTGTGATGACAAAGCCCGCCGTAGCCCGCCCTGGCCCGTCTGCCTCTCCGAGCGGGAGGGCAGGCCAGCGAGTGCTGTAGGTCAGATGAAGTCGGCAAGGCGCCTGTCGTTCAACCGTTGTCCGGCTTCCAGCAGCCACTGCCTGAGCTGATCTGCCTGCTCGGCGTCGTGCAGCATGTCCAACGCCTCACTCCGCTGTCGGGCCTTGTTCTCCCGATCTGGGCAGTTGGCGGAGACAGTGAGGTGTGCGAGGGAAGCTGCTTGCCCCTTTTCCGCGAAGTCCGACAACGCTTCAAGGACCAGCGGCAGGTGATCCCATACTGCCCGTCCCATCTCGTAGTTCACCGTACGCCGCTCCATCGTGGTGATCACCGCCTCTGCCGTGCTGACCACCGCATCGGCCATCCCCTCGCGGGCCCTCTGCCTCCAGGTGGCGTGCTCTTCCAACTTCGGTCCTCCGACGTTCTTAGCTGGCGTCCGGCGCGAACTCGGCCGGTCGGGTGATGTTGATGGCCGTGGGCTGTCCGACCATGCTGGCCTTCTTCGCTGAACTCGACAGGGCCTGCCCGTTCGGGCCTACGCGGTCTTCTTCCGGGAGGGCACGGCGGTCAGGTGCCGGGTGGGGACTGGAGCGGCGGGCGCGGAGGGCTCGGGCAGTTCGCCGGCCTGGATGGCCTGCAGGGCGTCGGTGATGCCCGCCTCGAGCTCCTCGACGGTGTTGTAGCCGGCGAACAGCGGGTGGATGTTGTAGCTGCGGTAGCGGCCCTCGGGCCGCAGCACGACGTGCCGCTCCACGAGCTGGTTCACCGCGATGGACGTCCGGTTCTTGCTGAGCCCCACGGAGGCCGCCAGCTCGGCCTGTGAGGCGTTCACCTCGCCTCCGGAGTGCTGGACCTCCGACATGGCGCTCAGAACGTCGTAGGCGGCCTTGGAGAGCCCCAGACGGTGCAGCTGCGCCATAGCGAGGTGCGACTGAATCAGCATGCCTGTCCCTCCACCACCAGGTCGTCGTTGTCGTCCCCGAACGCCAGCTGCCTGCTGCGCGGCGGCGGGAGCTTCGGCGGGACGAAGTTCGGGAACTCCTTGTCCGCCGCCTTCTTCATCTCATCGTCCCGCATCTGCGGGAAGTGCTGACGCAGGGCGGCCGAGGCGTCCGCGCGCAGCTGGGCGAGCGTCTCCTCCTGGACGTCGCCGTTGCCCTTGAAGCAGATCAGCGGGTTCACCACGATCACCGAGTTCGACCGGCGCTGGAGCATGTGCCAGCCCTCCAGCGTGCCCAGGGCCCGGGTCACGTTCGCCCGCTCGATCCCCAGGTGCTTCGCAATGGCCGCGTGGGTGGCCTTGAGCCGGCCCTTGCGCTGACGGCCCATGCAGAACACCAGCACCGCCGACTGCGCGGGCGACATTCCGTGACGGGCGATCAGCACGGCCAGGACCTCGGAGAGGAAGTCGTTGCTGACCTGGCTGTAGCCCTCGCGACCGAAGACCTGGTGCGGGGCCCGGTAGACCCAGTCCACCTTCGCGGCCTGCACCGGCCGGCCGGGCTTCGGCGGCCGCTGCTCCATCGCCTTGGCGAAGCTGTCCGCCAAGGACGTCGTCCGCGGCGGCTCGGGACTCTCCCCGGCCTTGCCGCGCCTTGCCTGGGCCACGCTGCGCTCCGCTTCCTCGGTCCCGATCATGTCTTCCGGCACCCTAGTCGAGATTGTCACCGCAATCCGGGAACTTTGTCCCCGTCGGCGTGGCCCCCTTGTGTCGGGTGCGACACCAAGCGTTGACGCGGGAGACGCTGACACCCCAGCTGAGCAGCACAAATGCTTTTGTCCCTCTTTTCGGGGCCAAATCTGGTCCCTCGGTGTCCGCCCCAGCACAGACCCGCAGGTCAATGTGCCAGAACCAACACATAGCCTCCGGCAAAACCCCAGGTCACAGCCGCAATCCACCGCGGCCCCTCTTATCAGTAAGACGCACGCGCGCGAGGCCCAGCCACCACCGCCCACCACACGCCCGCGGGCACGTACGCGGCCTTCCCGCCGTCCGGCGGCATCGGCCTGCGGCCGATCCGGCAGTGCCGCGCTCGCTGCGCTCCACCTGGACCGGACGGCGGGTCAACTGCCCTTCCGCCGGACGTGCGTGGCTTCCAGCCGCGCGGAGTGCCGGCGGGGGCTCCTCCGGACCCCGCCCCCGCCGGATCGACCTCGGAGCACAGGGCTCGGGCGATGGGCCCGACTCCCGGCCGACGTGCCGCAGCGATCCGGCTCAGCCGGACTCCCCAACGAATTACGCACCATTGAATCCATCAATCTTTGCCCGCATTCCGCCCGTTCCTTCCGCTCGAAAATCGGCTATCAGGGGCGGAGAAGAGGGCCCCGGTTGTCAATTAAACCAGCGTATTCGGTGGCTCTTCGGCGAAGCTGATTCATCACCGGAATAAGCACCCCCGGGAGCTCGTCACAGCTCCAGACTCTAGCGGCTTGCCCAGTTTGATGCAGCCCCTTCGGGCGAAGCCCGCCCCTCTCCACTCCTTCGAGCGACCCCACCACCTGGCCACCCCTCACCACCACCCTACCTGGGCCCACCCGACCCCCAGGCCGGCACTCGCCATCACACCGCACCCACCCCAGGCCGACCTCCAGCCCCTCACCCACCCGGGCCGAAGGCCCTACCCGCCCACCACCCATCAACCCTCCTGGCAAAGACTGGAGTTGTCCCCCATGCGGCCCTTGATCCGCCACAGCACCCCGCACCCCCACCGGGGCGCAGCCCCGGCAGGCCCGGCGCAGCCGGGCGCCGTGGCGGCGCAGCCGCCACCCAGCACCGGGCGAAGCCCGGAGCCCCCGGCCGAAGGCCGGGGGGGGTGGGAAGAGGGGGGGGGAGGGGAAGAGTGTGTTATGAGGCGGGTAGATATCGGTGGTGGCCGGATCATTA
>NZ_JBSGET010000198.1:0-11399 GCF_053603035.1 Kitasatospora sp. NPDC004272
GCAGGCCGACCCCCTCCCCGCGTGGGTGTTCACCCGCGCGTCGGGATCGGCGGCATTGCGCAGTTCCGGGACTCCTCCATCCCGGTAGCGTGGCGGCGGACCGGCCGCCGAGACCTTCGCCCTGCTGGAGGGCCTGGGCGAGGGCTCCCAGGATCCGGGCTTCTCGCTCGCCGTCACCACCCACGCGGTGCTGTCCACCGTCCCGATCAGGGCGTTCGGCACCGCCGGGCAGCGGGAGCGCTACCTGCCGCGGGCCGCGTCCGGCGAGTGGCTCGGCGCCGTCTCGCTGCGCCAGACCCAGGGCGCCGCGCTCGCCCCCACCGTCCTCGCCCGGCCCGCCGGCCCGGGCTCGCGCGGCTGGGTGCTGGACGGCGCGGCCGACCTGGTGGCGGGCGCCCCCGTGGCCCACCACTTCCTGGTCGTCGCCGCGCACCGGGACGGCGGCCGCACCGCGTTCCTGGTCGACCGCGACCGGGCCGGCCTGCTGGTCGAGGAGGCCGGCCCGGCGGCGATGCGCACCTGCCCGTGGGGCCGGCTGGTCCTGGACGGCTGCGAGGTGCCGGAGGAGGCCGTGCTCGGCACCCCCGGCGGCGCCGCCGACGAGGTGGAGCCGCTGCTCGCCGCCCTGGACTGGGTCTTCACCAGTGCCCCCTGGCTCGGCCTGATGCGCGCCCTCACCCGGGACGCCGTCGCGGACTCCCGCGAGCAGCTGCTCTTCGGCCGCCCGCTGGTCCACGCCCAGTCCGTCCGCTTCACCCTGGCCGACCTGGTCTCCCGCTGCGAGCTGGCCGCCGGGCTGCTCCGGCGGGCGGCCGCGCAGTTCGACGAGGGCTCCCGGCCCTCCCTCCAGGACGCCGCGGCCGCGCGCCTGTTCGTCGTCGAGGCGGCCCGGCTGGTCACCGAGGGAGCGGCCGGCCTGTCCGGCGCGGCCGCCTTCACCGGCGACCACCTGGTCGAACGGGCGCACCGCGACGCGCTGTTCTTCGCCGGCACCGGCGGCGGCCCCGAGGTGCTGCGCCCGGTGATCGCGGCGGCCCTGCTGGAACTCGGCTGAGAGGGAAGGACGACACCGCCATGACGCTCACCTCCGACACCACCACGGCCGCGGACCGGGTTCCGGCCGCCACCGACCCGTCCGCCACCGACCCGTCCGCCTTCGACTTCTCCGGCATCGCCGAACGGGCCGCCGAGACCGACGCGACCGGCCTGATACCGGAGCAGAACTGGCAGGACATCCGCGACAGCGGCTACCTGAGGCTCTTCCACTCCCGGGAGATCGGCGGCAGCGGAGCCGACCCGCTCACCCAGACCCTGGCCATGGAGGCGCTGGCCCGCGCCTGCCCGGGCACCTACTGGTCGGCCACCGTCTCGACCCTGCTGTGCGTCAAACTGATCGCCACCTACGGCGACCCGGTCCGGCACGCCCGGCTGATCGGCCCGCTGCTGAGCGGCGAGCGGCTGGCCTGCTTCGCCGTCGTCGAGGCGACCGCGGGCAGCGACTCCGGCACCTTCCGCACCACCGTGCGCCCGGCCGGCCCGGACGGCGACGGGTTCCTGATCACCGGTGAGAAGTCCCGGATCACCAACGCCCCCACCGCGGACCTGGCCGTCGTCCTCTCCCGGCGGGAGAAGGCGCCGGGCGACGACGGCCCCGACTGGTGCCTGGCCTTCGTCGACCTGCACCAGGCGGGCGTCGAGCGCTACGAGATCCCGCACATGGGCCTGCGCGGCATGCCCTGGGGCGGCATCGTCCTGAGCGGCGCGCGGGTCGGGGCGGACGACGTGCTGCCCGTTCCGATCGAGGAGCTCTCCGAGACGATGGCCTGGGGGTGGCTGAAGAACTCCTTCGCGGCCATCGGCGTCGCCGAGGCGGCGCTGGACGCTTCCGTCCGGCACGCCCGCTCCCGGGTGTCCTTCGGCCGGCCGCTGGCCCACATGGAGGGCGTCCAGGCGCAGTTGGCCGAGTCCCGGGCCCAGATCGACGCGGCCCGGCTGCTGGCCCTCCGGGCGGCGTACGAGCGGGCCGCGGGCCGCTCCGCCCGGGACCTGATCGCCATGGTGAAGGTCTATTCGACCGAGATGGCCGTCCAGGTCGCGGCCCGGGCCGTGCAGATCCACGGCGCGAGCGGCGTCACCAAGGGCCACGAGGTGGAACGCCTCTACCGGGACGCCCAGATGAACGTGATCGGCGGCTTCACCTCCAACCGCCTGCGCGAGCAGGTCGCGGAGGACCTGGGCCTCGGCCCGGCCGTCTACCACGCCTTCGACTGGGTCGCGCCCACCGGGCTCGGCCACGACCCGGCGGGCCTGGACGGACTCCCCCGCTCCGGCGAGGCCGCCTGACCGGTCCCGCCGGGCGGCGGCCCTCCCCCGCCGCCGCCCGGCGGGACCCCTTCCCCGGACCGCGGACGGTCAGCGCAGCACGGCCAGCTGCCCGGTGGCCCGGGTCATCGCCACGTACCGGTCGACGGCGCCCTCGATGCCGTCGCCGAAGGACTCCGGGTCGACCAGCACCACCAGGTCGAACTCCAGGCCCTTGACCAGTTCGGGGCTGAGCGAGCGGACCCGGCCGCGGCCGAGGTAGCCGGGGTCGCCGATCACGCAGGCGGTGCCCTCGGGGTGCTCGGCCAGCCAGGCGTCCAGCAGCGCGTCGCGTTCGGCGCGGGCGCCGTGGTGGACGGGCAGGCCGCTGCGGCGGATCGAGGTGGGCACGTTGGCGTCGGGCAGGGCGGCCCGGATCACCGGCTCGGCCTCGGCCATCACCTCTTCGGGGGTGCGGTAGTTGACGGTCAGCGAGGTCATCGTGACGCGGTCCAGGCCGGCCCGCTCCAGGCGTTCGGTCCACGACTCGGTGAAGCCGTGCCGGGCCTGGGCCCGGTCGCCGACGATGGTGAAGGAGCGGGACGGGCAGCGGGCGATCAGCATCTGCCACTCGGCGTCGGTGAGTTCCTGCGCCTCGTCGACCACGATGTGCGCGAACGGCCCGGCCAGCAGGTCGGGATCGACGGGTTCGGCCTCGGTGTGGTCGATCAGCGCGTCGCGCAGGTCGGCGCCGCGCAGCATGGCGACCGCGCCCTCGCTGTCGTAGTCGGCTTCCAGCAGGTGGTCGACGACGCCGTCCATCAGTTCGCGCTCGGCGGCCAGCCGGGCCCGGTGGGCGCGCTG
The DNA here is from genome assembly GCF_053603035.1 of Kitasatospora sp. NPDC004272. Lineage (NCBI taxonomy): Bacteria > Bacillati > Actinomycetota > Actinomycetes > Kitasatosporales > Streptomycetaceae > Kitasatospora > Kitasatospora sp. NPDC004272. The sequence continues at coordinate 3,166 of NZ_JBSGET010000198.1, forward strand.
GCGGCGGTCGGCGTCGGTGTCGCCGAGCCGGCGGCGGGCGGCGTCCAGCAGCGGCAGGTCGGCGAGCGTCCAGGCGGCGGGGTCGGTGCGCTGCAGGGTGCGGATCTCCTCGCGGCTCAGCCAGGGCGCGCACAGCCGCAGGTAGGCGGGGACGGTCCACAGGTCGCCGACCAGGTCGGTGGGCTCCAGGATCGGCCAGGCGCGGCGCAGCGCGCCGAGCAGTTCGGGGTCGCGGCGCAGTTCGCGGCGGAGCACCTCGGGCGAGATGCCGTCCTCCTCGTCGTCGAAGGAGTCGGCGTTCTTGTCGAGCAGGATGGTGATCAGTTCGTCGAGGATCTGCTGCCGGGCCTCGTTGTGCGGGACGCCGGGGCCGGGGGCGGCGAACGCCTCGGACCAGTCCTCGGGGTCGATCCACAGCTCGTACCACTCGGTGGAGAGCTTGCGGCCCTCGGCGGGCGGCTCCTCGTAGACGGCGACGGCCTTCTCGATCGCGTGCACCATCCCGGCGGCGGCCTTCAGCCGGGCCGCCCCGGGGTCGGGTTCGGGGGCGACGGCGGCGCCCTCGGGCAGCAGGTCGCGCAGCGTGCAGGTCTGCACGCCCTCCTCGCCGAGGCTGGGCAGCACGTCGGAGACGTACGCCAGGTAGGGCTGGTGCGGGCCGACGAACAGCACCCGGCCCTTGCGGTGGCCCAGCCGCGGGTCGGAGTACAGCAGGTGGGCGGTGCGGTGCAGGGCGACCACGGTCTTGCCGGTGCCGGGGCCGCCGTCGACGACCAGGGCGCCGCGCGAGCCGGCCCGGATGATGGCGTCCTGGTCGGCCTGGATGGTGGCCAGCACGTCGCGCATCCGCGCGGAGCGGGAGCTGCCGAGGCTGGCGATGAACGCGGACTGGTCGTCCAGGGCGGCGTGGCCCTCCAGGCCGTCGGCGGTGAACACCTCGTCCCAGTAGTCGCCGACCCGGCCGCGCTGCCAGCGGTAGCGGCGGCGGCTGGCCAGGCCCATCGGGTTGGCGTGGGTGGCGGCGAAGAAGGGCTCGGCGGCGGGCGAGCGCCAGTCGACCAGCAGGCGGCGGCCGTCGGCGTCGGCGAGGCCGAGGCGGCCGATGTAGATCGGCTCGGGGTCGTCGGCGCGGACGATCCGGCCCAGGCACAGGTCGTGGCCGAAGCGGCTGAGGGTGCGCAGCCGGGCGGAGAGCTGGTGCACCTCGTTGTCGCGGTCCATCGCGGCCTGCCCGGCCCCGCCGGGGCTGCGGCGCACCTGCTCCAGGCGGGCGGTCAGCTCCGCGGTGTCCCGGCTCAGGGTGGCGGCGACCTCGGCGAAGTGCCGGTCGTCGGCGGCGATCAGGGCCGGGTCCGCCTTGGCGGCGAGCCGCTCGGGCAGGTCGAAGGCGCTGGTCGTCGGCTGGTTCATGGGTGGTGACTCCGATCCGCTGCCGGGTGGGCCGCGCTCCGTCCGCGTGCTGCTCGCGGTCTGCCCCGTCTGTGCTGTTCGCGCGGGTTGCCCGGTTCAGACCAGCGATTGTGCGGCATCGGGGGGGCCTTGCGGCAAGGCCCCCCTTGCGGTATAAGTTTGATAACGGCAGGAGAGCGTGCGCTCCCTGCCTTTCGTGCGTCCGGGAGCGTCCTCCGGGGGGCGTCCGGGAGCGTCCGCGCGCATCCTGCGCCGCCCGGCCCTCCGCTGTCCAGCGCCCGCCCGCGCCGTTGTTCACGCCCCGGCCACCGGGGTGCGGCCGGGCGGTCGCCCGGGGCGGCGACCATCCGGGGGTGACGTTCTCCCCCCGGCTCGGCGTGCTGCTCTCCGGCGCGGTCCTGTTCACCGTCTCCGGTCTGCTCGCGGCCTCCGGCGCCGCGCACCGCGGGCCGGGCGAGTGGCTGGGCCCGCGGGGCTGGGCGGGCGTCGGGCTCGGCTACCTGGTGCTGTGGCCGGTGCTGTACGCGGCGCAGGGCCCGGGCGGCGGCCGGCCGGCGCTGCCGTTCGCCGCGGTGTGCGCGGGCGGGGCGGCCTGCGTGCTGCTCGGGGCGGGGCTGGGACTGGTGCTGACCGGGTCCTGAGCCCGGCCCCCGGCCCGGCCCGGCGCCGCCCGGCCGCCCGTCGGTTCCCGCCCGTCAGTTCCCGTCCTCGCGCCGGGTCCGGATCAGCGCGGTGATCTTCCGGACGAGTTCGCTGTCGCTGCGGACGGCGTCGGAGTCGACCAGCGAGCCGAGCCGGGCCGCGGTGAGGGTGTCGTAGGCGGTCTCCTCCGCCTCGCCGGGGACGTGCTGGTACTCGGCGGCCGCCCGGAAGCCGACCACCGCGTCGACCAGCTGGGCGATCAGCCAGGTCAGGGTGAAGGAGAACGCGGCGACCGCGAGGACGGCGAGCGCCTGCTTGCCCAGCAGGCTCCAGCCGCCGCCGTAGAACAGGCCCTCGGTGCCGCTGATCCGGGCGGTGGCGAACAGGCCGACCATGAGCAGGCCGGTGAGGCCGCCGACGCCGTGCACGCCGACCACGTCGAGGGTGTCGTCCACGCCGAAGCGGTACTTGAGGGTGACCGCCCAGGCGCAGACCGCCCCGGCGACCAGGCCGGTGACGACGGCGCCGAGCGGGTCGATCTCGCCGCAGGCGGGGGTGATGGCGACCATGCCGGCCACGCCCGCGGAGACCACGCCGGTGGTGCTGACCCGGCCGGTGCGCCACTTCTCGACCAGCGGCCAGGTGACCATGGCGGCGGCCCCGCCGAGCTGGGTGTTGAGGAAGGCCGCGGCGGCGGTGCCCTGGTCGCTGAGCGCGGAGCCGGAGTTGAAGCCGAACCAGCCGAACCAGAGCAGTCCGACGCCGATCACCACCAGCGGGATGTTGTTGGGCCGCTCCTCGCGCCGGGCCCAGCCGCGCGGGCCGCGCAGGGCCAGCGCGACGGCGAGGCCGGAGGCGCCGGAGCTGAGTTCGACCGGCAGGCCGCCCGCGAAGTCGAGCGCGCCCAGCTTGTCGTGGATCCAGCCCCGGGAGTCGAACACCCAGTGCGCGGTGGGCGCGTAGACCAGCAGCAGCCACAGCGGCACGAACACCAGCCAGCCGCGCATCCGGGCCCGGTCGGCGACCGAGCCGCTGATCAGGGCGACGGTCACGACGGCGAAGCCCATCTGGAAGGTCGCGAAGATGTAGGTGGGGATGGCGCCGGTGAGCGTGTTGATCTCGATGCCGCGGAGGAACGCCCGGTCGAGGTTCCCGATCACCCCGGCCCCGCCCGCGTCCGGCCCGAAGGCCAGGGTGTAGCCGAGCGCCCACCAGACCAGGCTGCCGAAGGCCAGGGCCGCGAAGCTCATCTTGATCATCATCAGGACGTGCTTGAGCCGGACCATGCCGCCGTAGAAGAACGCCAGCCCGGGCGTCATCAGCAGGACCATGGCGGTGGAGGCCAGCAGCCAGGCCGTGTCACCGGCGTTGTAGGCCGGTGGCATCGGCGGGGGCGCGGAGAGCACGGGGTTACCTCCGGGAGGGGCGACGGGTGGTCAGGTCTTGCGCAGGTCGGGTGCGGGCCTGCCGGTGAGCAGCAGGCGGACGGCCCGCCAGGCGGCGTCGAGCGCGGCGGCGGTGCGGACGGGGCTGTCCTCCAGCAGGCGCAGCCAGGCGCCGCTGTCCTCGGGCAGGGTGGAGACGCCGTACAGCAGGCCGCGGCCGTCGAGGGCGCGGTGCAGGGTGTCGGCGATCTCGCCGGCGGGGCGCAGGTCGCTGACCGCGAACAGGGTGGCGAGGTGGTCGCGCCCGGCGAACACGGCGGGGCCGCGTCCGGCGCCGGGGGCCAGCCGCAGGGCGTCGACGGCGAGCAGGGTGCCGTCGGGGCGGGCGATCCGCAGGTCGGTGGCGAGCACCCGGTAGGCGTGCCGCTCGCCGCGGGCGAGGCGTCCGGCGGTGAGGGTCTCGCCGAGCACGACGGTGGAGCCGGGCGCGGCGGTGACGGTGGTGCGCTGGTGGAAGCGGGAGTCGCGGAACGGGATCAGCGGGTCGGGCAGGTACTCCAGGTAGGCGCCCTCCGCGGCGGTCAGTTCGACGCTCTGGCGGGCGTAGTCCTGTTCCATCCGGAACACCTTGGTGGCGGCCTGGGTGGTGAGGTGGACGCGGGTGCCGGGGCCGCAGCGGACGTCGATCCGGTAGCGGTCGGCCTGGGCGATGCCGCCGCCGGTGGACATCAGGTAGACGTGGGCGGCGTCGGGCCGGGCCGGGTCGATCCACAGCGGGCGCATGATCTGCAGCGGGGTCTTCTGGTAGCGCTCGACGAGTTCGGTGCGGCCGCCGCGGACGGCGAAGGCGAGGTCGAGGACGCCGACCTTGGCGGGTGAGCCGGGAGCAAGGGTGTCGGGCCGGGCGGCCCAGCCGGCCACCTCCGCGGGGAGGTGGCCGGCGGCCCAGTGCGCCGGGTCGAGCCGGTCGGCGGGCGGGGCGGCGGACATGGTCAGATCAGCGCCTTGCGCCGGCTGCCGAGGAAGGCGGCGAGTTCGGCGATGCCGGTGCCCTCCAGCGAGTTGGTGAGGATGACGGGCTTGCCCTCGCGGACCCGGTGGGCGTCGGCCTCCATCACCGCGAGGTCGGTGCGCACGTACCGGGCGATGTCGATCTTGTTGATGACGAGCAGGTCGGACTCGGTGATGCCGGGGCCGCGCTTGCGGGGCATCTTCTCGCCCTCGGCGGTGTCCAGCACGAACACGAACACGTCGGCCAGGACGGGGCTGAAGGTGAGGGTGAGGTTGTCGCCGCCGGACTCGTACAGCAGGGTGTCGACCTCGGGGAAGCGCTCCAGGAGTTCGGCCCCGGCGGCCAGGTTCATCGTCGGGTCGTCGCGGACGGCGGTGTGCGGACAGGCGCCGGTCTCCACGCCGACCACCAGCTCGGGGTCCAGGACCCCGGCCAGGGTGCGGCGCACGTGCTGGGCGTCCTCCTGGGTGTAGATGTCGTTGGTGATCACCGCCGGGCGGTGGCCGCGGGCGATCAGCTCCGGCACCAGCGCCTCGATCAGCGCGGTCTTGCCGGAGCCCACCGGGCCGCCGATGCCGATCCGCAGGACCTTGTCGTCCACTGGGTGCTCCTTCTCTCGGTCGGGGTGGTCGGGGTTCGGCCCGGTCAGCTGGCGAACAGCCGGGCCTCGGCGCGCTCGTGGCGGCCGGACATCAGGTCGGAGGCGGGGGCGCCGGCCCCGAGGTCGGCCTCCGGGCGGACCAGGGCCGCCCGGACGGCCTCCTCGATGACGGGGGCGGCGCCGCGCAGCAGCACCTGGGCCCTGCGGTGGTCGGTCAGCCGCAGCCGCAGCGCGGCGCCCGCGAAGCTGGCGGCGAACGCGAACAGGTCGGCGGTGACGGCCTGTTCGACCGGCACCCCGGCGGCGGCCTGCACGATCCCGGCGGCCACGGCCTGGCAGCCGGGGGCCCGCCGCTGCTCGACCAGCCGCAGGTAGTCGGCGATCGGCGGCCGGTCGAAGACCTCCGCGGCCAGGTCGAGCAGTTGCCGCCCGGTGCGGGTGGCGGCCTGCCGCACCTCGCGGCTCAGCTTGCCCGCGTACAGCCGCCGGTCGATCCGCACCGCGTCCTGCGCCCGCCCGGCGGTGACCGCCCGGTGGGCCAGCACCAGGGCGGTGGCGTCGGACGGGCCGACGCCGTGCCGGAGCAGGTCGGCGAGCAGCGCGGGCAGCGTCTCCGGGGTGACGGCGCGCGCCTGGGCGTAGCCCTCCAGGCCGTGCGAGAGGGTGTAGAAGCCGCTGGGGAAGGCGGAGTCGGCGAGTTGCAGGCTGACCAGCAGGGCGGCCAGTTCCCCGAGCGGCGGCCGCTGCTCGGGGGACGGGTGCGGCGGGCGGTCCTCGTCCGGGCCGTGGAACATCCGCTACACCACGAAGTACAGCTGGTTGAGCGGCAGCGACTGGGCGGGTTCGATGGTGGCGACCTCGCCGTCCAGGGTGACCTTGAAGGTCTCCGGGTCGACCTCGACCTTCGGCAGCGCGTCGTTGCGGACCATGTTGTGCTTGCCGATCACCCGGGTGCCGCGCACCGGCAGCACCCGGCGCTGCAGCCCGAGCGCCTCGGGGACGCCGGCCGCGATCCCGGCCTGCGACATGAAGGTGACGTGGGTGGCCTGCTGGGCCCGGCCGAACTGGCCGAACATCGGCCGGTAGAGCACCGGTTGCGGGGTGGGCAGCGAGGCGTTCGGGTCGCCCATCTGGGCCCAGGAGATGATCCCGCCCTTGATGATCATCTTGGGCTTGGCCGCGAAGGAGTGGATCGGCCAGAGCACGATGTCGGCCAGCTTGCCGGGCTCCAGCGAGCCGACGTGGTCCGCGATGCCGGTGGCGATCGCCGGGTTGATGGTGACCTTGGCCAGGTAGCGCAGCACCCGCTGGTTGTCGTTGCGGGCGCTGTCGCCCTCCAGCGGGCCGCGCTTGTCCTTGCAGTGGTGGGCGATCTGGAAGCAGCGGGTGACGGACTCGCCGACCCGGCCCATCGCCTGCGAGTCGGAGGAGACGATCGAGATCACGCCGAGGTCGTGCAGCACCGACTCGGCGGCGATGGTCTCGGCCCGCACCCGGGAATCGGCGAAGGACACGTCCTCCGGGATGTCGGGGTTGAGGTGGTGGCAGACCATCACCATGTCGAGCAGCTCGTCGACCGAGTTCCTGGTGTACGGCAGCGTCGGGTTGGTGGACGAGGGCAGCACGTTGGGCTCGCCGGTGACCCGCAGGATGTCGGGGGCGTGGCCGCCGCCCGCGCCCTCGGAGTGGAAGGTGTGGATGGTGCGGCCGTCGATCGCCGAGCGGGTGTCCTCGAAGAACCCGGACTCGTTCAGGCTGTCGGTGTGGATCGCCACCTGCACGTCGTGCCGGTCGGCCACGCTCAGCGCGTTGTCGATCACCGCGGGGGTGGCGCCCCAGTCCTCGTGCACCTTCAGCGCACAGGCGCCGGCCGCGATCTGCTCGTCCAGGGCCGCGGGCAGGCTGCCGTTGCCCTTGCCCATGATGCCGACGTTGACCGGCACCTCCTCGACGGCCTGCAGGAAGCGGGCGATGTTCCACGGGCCGGGGGTGCAGGTGGTGCCGTTGGAGCCGTCGGACGGGCCGGTGCCGCCGCCGATCAGCGTGGTGATGCCGTTGGTCAGCGCCTGCTGGGCCTGCTGCGGGGAGATCAGGTGGACGTGGGTGTCGATCGCGCCCGCGGTGGCGATCAGGTGCTCGCCGGAGATCGCCTCGGTGCCGGGGCCGACCACCAGGTCCGGGTGCACGCGGTCCTGGGTCTGCGGGTTGCCGGACTTGCCGATGCCCGCGATGAACCCGTCCTTGATGCCGATGTCGCACTTGACGACGCCGAGCACCGGGTCGATCACCACCACGTTGGTGATCACGGTGTCCAGCGCGCCCTGCGCGGCGGTGGCCTGCGGGTCGGCGCCCATGCCGTCGCGCATGGTCTTGCCGCCGCCGTAGACGACCTCGTCGCCGTACAGGCCCTCGCTGTAGTCCTTCTCGACCTCCACGACCAGGTTGGTGTCGGCGAGTTGGAAGCGGTCGCCGACCGTGGGGCCGAACATGTCGGTGTACTGCTGGCGGGTCATGATCGGCATGTCAGTTGGCACCCTTCTTCTTCCCGGCCTGCTTGCCGGTCTTCTTCGCCGGCTGCTTCCCGGCCTGCTTGCCCGGCTCCTCCTCGTTCTCCTCGTTCTCCTCGTTCTCCGCGCCCTCGAAGCCGTCCGCGTACGCCTTGCGGAACGCCTCGATCCGGGCCGGGTGGGAGACGGTGCTGCCGTTGAGCAGGCCGCTGAAGCCGACCAGCCGGCCGGTGCCGCCGTACTCGCACAGCTCGACCTCGCGGGTGCCGCCGGGCTCGATCCGCACCGAGGTGCCGGCCGGGATGTTGAGGTGCATGCCGAGCGTCTTGTCGCGGTCGAACCGCAGCGCGGGGTTGACCTCGAAGAAGTGGTAGTGCGAGCCGACCTGGACCGCGCGGTCGCCGGTGTTGACCACCTCGACGGTCAGGGTGCGGCGGCCCGCGTTGATCTCGATGTCGCCGTCGCCGTACAGGTACTTGCCGAAACTCACGGGTGACTCCTTGCGGCCGTCAGCGGGGACGGGTGGACGTGCTGCTGGAGGTGGGAGTGGGTGTGGGTGTGCGGGTGGTGCGGGTGGCCGTGGCCGCCGTCGGGGCCGTGGCTGTGGGCGGGGCCGTGCCGCTCGGCGGCGGCGAGCGCGGCCGCCAGGCCGTCCCCGCCGCCCTCCCGCAGCCGGC
>NZ_JBSGET010000199.1:0-11313 GCF_053603035.1 Kitasatospora sp. NPDC004272
CTGGCGGGTCGGCGACCCGCCGGGCCCGCCGCGGGCCCACTACCCGCTGCCCGCCGCGGGCCGCCGCGTCCCGCTGGACGCCGAACTGTCCGCCGAGGTGCTGCCCCCCGGCTGGCGGGTCAGCGACCCCGAACGGCAGTACGTGGCCCGGGCCGGACTGGAACTCCCGCTGGACGAACTCGGCGACGGCACCGCCCGGTTGGTCCGCCTGCTCAGCCAGCTCGCCGCCGCCCCCGCCCCGGGCCCGGTCCTGCTGGACGACCTCGACCGCCACCTGCACCCGTCCTGGCAGCAGCGGATCGGCCCCTGGCTGACCGAGCGCTTCCCGCACGCCCAGTTCCTGGTCGCCACCCACAGCCCGTACGTCTGCCAGGCCGCCGACCCCGGCGCGCTGATCCGGCTCCCCGGCCCCGACGAGGACCGCGCCCCGTACCGGCTGGACGAGGAGATCCGGCAGCGGGTGCTGTACGGCAGCGGCGAGGACACCGCGCTGTCCGAACTGTTCGCCCTGCCCAGCGCCTACTCGCCCGCCGCCGAGGCCGAACGCCGGATGCTGGTGCGCCTGGAGCGCAAGATGTACGCCGGGCAGGCCACCGACGCCGAACTCGCCGAGTACCGCGAACTCGGCGCCAAGCTCAACAGCTCGCTCACCGCCCGGGTCGACGAGGTCACCGCCCGGCTGCTCGGCAGGGACGGGTGATCCCGCTCCAGCGGCCGCCGCTGCAGCCCCGGCTGGCCGCCGAACTCGCCCGCGCCACCGAACGGATACGCACCGACGGCCCCAACACCGCCAGTGGGCGCGCCGCCTGGCGCCGCGCGGTGCGGCCCAAGGCCCAACTGCGGCTGATGCTGCGGCAGATGGCACCCGGCCTGGAGCGCTGCATGTACTGCGGCGACAACCTGGGCACCGACATCGACCACTTCGAACCGATCGCCCAGGCCCCGCTGCGCACCTTCGACTGGCAGAACCACCTGCTGGCCTGCGCGCACTGCAACAGCAACCGCAAGCGCGACCGCTTCCCGCGCGACCCCGCCACCGGCGACGGCCTGCTGGTCGACCCCTGCCGCGAGGACCCGGCCGACCACCTGCGGCTCTACCTGGACTCCGGCGCCTACGACCCGCTGACCGTCCGCGGCGAGGCCACCATCGAGGTGTTCGGCCTCAACGAACGCCCCGAACTGGTCCGCGGCCGCCGGATGATGTTCGCCGTGGTCAAGGCCCTGCTGCTGACCTGGCGGGCCGCCGCCACCCCCGCCGAGGCCGCCGAGTACGCCGCCGCCCTGCGCGAGATCCACCACGCCGACGTGCTGCGCACCGTCCTCGCCCTGCGCCGCCGCCGCCCGCTGGCCCTCGCCGTGCTCGGCCCGGACGTGCTGGACGCGCTCGACCGGCTGGCCGGCGCCGACCCCGGCCTGTCGACCTGAAGGCGGCAACGCGCCTCGCCCGCACGGCCGTCGACCACCTGCCCGCGCTGAAGCGGCGGCCCGGCTCAGACCGGCCGGCCCGGCCCGAGCCGCTGCTCGAACCAGACCACCTTGCCCGCGCCCAGCCGGGTCGCCCCCCAGCGGTCCGCGCACCGGGCCACTATCTGCAGCCCGCGCCCGCGCTCCTCGTCCGGTCCGGCCCGGCGGGTGCGGGGCAGCGCGGGGGAGTCGTCACCGACCTCGCAGCGCAGCAGCGAGGTGCGCACCAGCCGCAGCGTCACCGGCCGGGTGGCGTGCTGGATCGCGTTGGTGACCAGCTCGCTGACCATCAACTCGCAACTCTCCGCCAGGTGTTCGAGCCCCCACCGGCGCAGCGCGTGCCCGGCCAGCCGACGCGCCCGACCCGGCGTCTCGTGCCGCGGCTGCAGGTGCCAGTGCGCCACGTCCTCGGCCGGGATGCCGTCGAACGCGGCCGCCAGCAGCGCGATGTCGTCCGCCCGGTCGCCCGGCGGCAGGATCCGCAGCGCCTCCTGGCACAGCTGCTCCGGCGCGAGCCGGTTCCCGCCCGCGAGCCGGGCCCGCAGCAGCTCCAGGCCGGTGCCCAGCGGGCGGCGGCGGGTCTCCACCAGGCCGTCGGTGAACAGCAGCAGCGCCGAACCGGGCGGCGCGGGCAGCTCCACCGAGGAGAAGTCCACCCCGCCGACGCCGATCGGGGCGCCCGGCGGCAGCTCCAGCAGCTCGCTGACGCCGTCCGGGCCGATCAGCACCGGCGGCACGTGCCCGGCGTTGGCGATCCGCACCCGGCCCGCGATCGGGTCGTACACCGCGTACACGCAGGTCGCCAAGTGGTGCTCGCGGCCCAGCCGTTGGGCCTGCTCGTCGAGGTGGTACAGCACCTCGTGCGGCGGCAGGTCCAGGCCCGCCAGGGTCTGCGCGGAGGTGCGCAGCTGGCCCATCACGGCGGCCGAGGTCAGCGAGTGGCCCATCACGTCGCCGGTGATCAGCGCGACCCGGTTGCCCGGCAGCGGGATCGAGTCGTACCAGTCGCCGCCGACCTGCGCACCGCGCTCGCCCGGCAGGTAGCGGTGCGCCAGCCGGACGCCGTGCGGCTGCGGCAGGTGCGCGGGCAGCATCGAGCGCTGCAGCTCGTCGGCGATCTCCCACTCGCGGGTGTAGCGCAGCGCGGTGTCCACCGCCAGGCCGCCGTGGGTGGCCAGGTGCGCGGCGGTCGCCGTGTCGGCCGGGTCGAAGTCCGCCGGGGTGCCGTCCGCGCCCGGGCGGCGCACCAGCAGCAGCAGGCCGAGCGCGGCCTGCCGCCCGTGCAGCGGCAGCGCCAGCAGCGCCGTCCCGGCCGGCAGTCGGCCCAGCGCCCGGGCGCCGAGCAGTTCGGCGGCCAGGCCGCCCCGAGCGGCCCGCCCGGCGTCCAGCACGGTCGGCCCGTTCGGGGAGCGGCAGGCCAGGGCGCGTTCCAGGGCGCTGCCGGGCAGCACCGGGCGCACCCCCGCGCGGCGGCCCAGCCGGGTGCCGCAGGTGTGCCGCACCGACAGCGCCCGCGGCGGGCCCGGGTCGCGCTCGACGTCCGGCAGCGGGTCGCGGACCAGCACCACCAGGGCGTCCGCCACCGCCGGGACCAGCACCCGGCCCAGGTTGCGCAGGGTGGCGGTCAGGTCGAGCGAGCTGTTGATCCGCCGGGCCGCCCGGTCCAGCGCGGCCAGCCGCTCCGCCAGCCGTTCGGGCCCGGCGGAGGGCACCCCGCCGGAGGCACCCTCGCCGGGCGGCGGGTGCCGCTGGACGGGTACGGCGGGGGACTGCCCCGCCAGGGGCTCCAGGTGGTCGCGCACGGGCTGCCCGATCTGTACAGGTGTGTTATCGGGGAAGGGTACTGACGCCGCGTCAGTCGGTGCGCCGACAGCGCAGGTACAGCTGGGTCTCCGGCGGCTGCGTGGACCCGGCGGGCGCGTACGACTGGCTGTCCGCCGACTCCACCGCGAACCCGGCGCCGGTCAGCAGCCCGGCCAGTTCCTCGCGCAGGTACCCGCTGACCCGGATCTCCTGCTCCAGGAACGGCAGCGGCGCGTCGTCCAGGTCGGCCTCGACCATGCCCAGTGCCAACAGGCCGCCCGGGCGCAGCAGTTCACGGATCCGGCCGAGCGTCTCGGCGATCTCGGCGCGGGGCAGCATCAGCAGCGAGAAGAACGCCGCCGCGGCGTCCAGCGAGCCGTGCCCGGCCGGGCCCAACTCCGGTGCGCCCCAACGGGACCCGGCGCTCTCCAGGCCGAGGTCGAGGACGTCCATCCGGTGGAACGCGGCCGCCGGGACGGCCGCCCGGGCCTGCGCCAGCATGCCCTCCGACAGGTCGACGCCGGTCACCCGCAGTCCGCCGTCGGCCAGTTGGCGGGCGGTCGGCTCGCCGGCCCCGCAGCCCACGTCCAGCACCCGGGCGCCGGCGGGGAGTTCGGCCAGCAGCCAGTCGCCGCACGCGAGCTGCCCGGCCCTGGCCGGAAACACCTCCTGGTAGCGGCCCCCGATCGCGTCGAACACGGCGGCCTGGCGGGCCCGTTCGGCCCGGCGCGCAGCCGCCGCGGACGCCCGGCCGGCGTCGGCGGAGGCAGTGTGCTGTTCGTCCGTCACGATGATCTGGGCACCTCTCCCGCGTGCGTCCTGCCCTGCCCGTCGTGGCCCGCGCTCCACTCCCGACCCTGGCCTTCGAGGATAAACGCGATCACCGCACCGTGGAGTCCGTTTCCGGCCAACTCGTGCGCCGTTGGGCGCTTATCGCCCGCCGGGGGAAGCACACCGGGGCCCGCGACGGAGCGCGCCGCGGCCCCGCGCGCCGCACGGCGCGACCGCGCCGGGCCCGCGACCTGCGCCGACGCGCCTACCCGTACCCGGTCGACGTCCTGGTCGCAGGCGTTTATTGAACGTCAATCGCCAGATGTCAGAGTCCTCTCAGCGCCGGGGAAGCGTCAAGGTGTTCCCGCAGCCGGGGGGCTGCGGGGACGCCGACGCTCCCGGGGGAAGGCTTCCGGCCGGGGGGACCAGGGGGGTACCGCGGGGGGAGGAAGCCTACGGCGCGACGGGGGGAACAGGGGGAGGGGAAGGCTCGGTGTGCCGAGAAGCGATGAGGTCCTGCACCGGCCGGGCCTCGGGCACACCGAGCCGGGTGAACACCGTGAGCGCCTCCTGGAGACAGGCCAGCCCGCGCGAGGGCTGTCCCAGCTCCAGGAGCGCCTCGCCCAGCGCCGCGTTCGCCATGCCCTGGCAGTACGCGGCCTCGATCTCCCGGGCGATCGACAACGACTCCTCGGCCGCCTCCGCCGCCGCCGCGAACTGGCCGTCCGCGAGCAGGCAGGCCGCCAGCCGGGCCAGCGAGTAGCCCTCCCAGATCGGGTGCTGGTGCTGCCGGTACAGCTGGTGCGCCTCCCGCAGGTGCACCGCCGCCTCGCCGGGCGAACCGGTCGCGCGCAGCACCACGCCCAACTGGTAGAGCGTGTCCGCCAGACAGGGCACGTTGCCGGAGGCCCGGGCCACCTCCACCGCGGCGCGCGCCGACTCCTCCGCGTCCGCCTGCCGGTCCAGGTTGACGTACGAGCGGGCCATGTTGCCCAGCAGCCGGGCCTCGGAGATCGGCGCGTTCAGTCGCGCGGCGAGCTTGCGGGCCTGCTCGTAGCGCGGCAGCGCCTCGGCGGGCCGACCGGCCATGAACAGCACGATCGCCAGGGCGTTGGTCGTGACCAGTCGCAGGATCGGCTGGTCGGCCTGCTGCAGCTCCAGGCTCCGGGACAGCTCCTCCTCGGCCTCGGCCAGTGCGCCGCTGATCCGGTGCATCTGCCCGAGCGACGAGTGCACGCAAGCCAGCGCGGGCGGGTCCTGCCGGGCCGCCGGACTGGCCGCCGCGGCCTGGAGCATGGTCCGGATCCGCGGGGCCAGGGTCGGCTCCTCGATCACCGCCACCAGGTTCTGCAGGATGTCCAGGGCCGGCCGCAGCACCGGCAGCGGCGCGTTGGCCGCCGCCTCGACGGCGCTCAGCAGGACGGGGACCTCGGTGCGCAGCCAGCCGCGGGCGTCGTCGTTGTCGGGGAACTGCTGGCCGGGCGAGTCGGCCCGGTGCAGCGGCTCGATGTACAGGTCGTCCGGTTCGATCACCCGCAGGGCGTTCTGCAGGGTGGCGTCCAGCAGGTCGAGCAGCCGCAGCAGCGCCTCCTGCTGCCGGTCCTCGTCCCCCAGCTTGGTGTTCTGCCGCTGCGCGTACAGGCGCAGCAGGTCGTGGTAGCGGTAGCGGCCGGGGGTGAAGCACTCCAGCATGTTGGCCTCGACCAGGGCCTCCGCCAGGTCCTCGGCCTCCTGCTCGGGGGCGCCGAGCAGCGCGGCGACGGCCGACAGCGGCAGGTCGGGGGAGTCGACCAGGGCGAGCAGCCGGAACGCCCGGGCCTCCTCCGGCCGGAGCTGGGCGTAACCGAGCCCCAGGGTGGTCTCCACGGCGAGGTTGCCGAGCTGGAGCTCCTGGAGCCGGTTGCGCTGGTCCGCTAACCGCCGGGCCAGGTCGGAGACGCTCCAGCGCGGCCGGCTGGCCAGCCGGGCGGCGGCGATCCGGACCGCCAGCGGCAGGAACCCGCAGGAGGTCACCACCTGCAGCGCCGCCTCCGGCTCGGCGCCGACCCGCTCGGCGCCGACGATCGCCGAGAACAGCGCGAGCGCCTCGTCCGGGGTCAGCTCCTCGATGTCGACCAGGTGCGCGCCGGGCAGTTCGGCCAGCCGGGAGCGGCTGGTCACCATCACCGCGTTGCCGGAGACGCCGGGGATCAGCGGGCGCAACTGCCCGGCGTCGCGGGCGTTGTCCAGCAGGATCAGCATCCGCTTGTCGGCCAGCAGCGAGCGGTACAGCGCGGCGCGCTGGTCCAGCGAGTCGGGGGTGTCGGAGGAGCCGAGCGCGTGCAGGAAGTCGCCGAGCACCACGGCCGGGTCGGCGGGGGAGGCACCCGCGCCGCGCAGGTCCACGTACAGCTGCCCGTCCGGGAAGTCCGGCCGCAGCGAGTGCGCCACGTGCACCGCGAGGGTGGTCTTGCCGACGCCGCCGATGCCGGCCAGCGAGGTCACCACGACGGCTTGGCCGGAACCCGCCCTCAGCACGTCCCGGAGTTCACCCACCATCTTGCTGCGACCGCTGAAGTCCGAGACGTCGGCGGGCAGTTGGGCGGGCGGAACGAAGACGGCCGGTTCCTCGGCGGCCTTCGGCGGGGCGGCCGAGGGCGCCAGCAGCTCCGGGTCGCCGGCCAGGATCCGGGCGTGCATCGCGGACAGCCCGCCGCCCGGCTCCACGCCCAGCTCGTCGATCAGCAGCTTCCGGGTGTCCGCGTACACGCCCAGCGACTCGGCCTGCCGACCGCTGCGGTACAGCGCCAGCATCAGCAGCTCGCGCAGCCGTTCGCGCAGCGGGTGCGCGGCGGACAGCGAGTTCAACTCGGCCACCACGTCCGCGTGCAGGCCGATCTCCAGGGCCAGCGCGCAGCGCTCCTCGGCCACCGCGAGCTGCCGCTCGGCCAGTCGGCCGCGCTGGGTCTCGGCGTACGGCCCGGGCACGCCGGGCAGCGGACGGCCGCGCCACAGGTCGAGCGCGGCGACCAGGGTGTCGTGGGCGGGGCGCAGGCCGCCGTCGGTCCGGGCGGCGGACGCCTCGGCGACCCGCTGCTCGAAGACCGTCGCGTCCAGGGCGTCGGCCGGGATCCGCAGCGCGTAGCCGTCGGTCATCGAGACCAGGACCTCGGAGGGCTTGCGGGCGGCGCGGTTGGGCTCCAGCACCGAGCGCAGCCGGGAGACGTAGGTGCGCAGCGCGGCCACCGCCTGCGGCGGGGTGCGCTCCCCCCAGATGCCGTCCACCAGGTCGTCGGTGGTCACCGGGCGGCCCTCGCTGAGCAACAGGGCGACCAGGACGGCCTGTTGCTGCGGTGAGCCGAGCGCCAGCGGCACACCGCCGCGCCAAGCCTGGACAGGCCCGAGCACTTGGAAACGCAACGCCTCGGCGGAGCGCGTGTCCTGATGCTCCATGTCCTCCCCTGTGGCCGATGAACCGTCTCTTCCCCCGCACAGCCCCCGGTCGTGTGGGGGCGACAGCTTATGAGGAAGCGCGCAAACGTCCACCAAGTGGATGCGCGGTGCGACGTTTATAAGACATTTAGCGGTCCCTACGATACTGTCCGCGCGCCCGACGACAGTCGCCCGGGTGATCGAACCCTCTCAGCTGAAAGGCGGCCCGCCCCATGGCCGACGAGACCACCACCGCCGTTCCCGAGGCCGAGCAGGCCGCGGCCCCGGTCGAGCACACCGCCGAAGCCGCCGACCCGAACGCGATCGAGCACGCCCTCGACGTGCTGGCCGAGCAGCCCGCTCCGGCGGACGTCCCGGTTCCCGCCACCGGCAAGCCGGGCGAGGACCTCGAACCGCTCGGTGCCATCATCAACTGCCCGTGACCCTCGCCGGCCGCCCCCGCGCGACCAGAACGAGCCCCGACCCTCACCGGCCGGGGCTCGTCCCGTTTCCACGCGCCGCCGCCGCTACTCCGCCGAGCGCACCCGCAGGCTGGTGATCAGCGGGCCGTCGGTGACCTCGGCGAAGAAGTCGTTGCCCTTGTCGTCCACCACGATGAACGCCGGGAAGTCCTCGACCTCGATCCGCCAGACCGCCTCCATGCCGAGCTCGGGGTACTCCAGCACCTCGACCTTCTTGATGCAGTCCTGCGCGAGCCGGGCCGCCGGTCCGCCGATCGAGCCCAGGTAGAAGCCGCCGTGCTCGTTGCACGCCTTGGTGACCTGCTTGGAGCGGTTGCCCTTGGCCAGCATCACCATCGAGCCGCCCGCCGCCTGGAACTGGTCGACGTAGGAGTCCATCCGGCCGGCCGTGGTCGGGCCGAACGAGCCGGACGCGAAGCCCTCGGGGGTCTTCGCCGGGCCCGCGTAGTACACCGGGTGGTCCTTCAGGTACTGCGGCATGCCCTGGCCGGCGTCCAGGCGCTCCTTGATCTTGGCGTGCGCGATGTCGCGGGCCACCACCAGCGTGCCGGTCAGCGAGAGCCGGGTCTTCACCGGGTACTTGGACAGCTCGGCGCGGACCTCGGACATCGGGCGGTTCAGGTCGATCCGCACCACGTCGTCGTTCAGGTGCTCGTCGGTGGTCTCCGGCAGGTACTTCGCCGGGTCGGTCTCCAACTGCTCCAGGAACACGCCCTCGGCGGTGATCTTGCCGAGCGCCTGGCGGTCCGCCGAGCAGGACACCGCCATCGCGACCGGCAGCGAGGCGCCGTGCCGCGGCAGCCGGATGACGCGCACGTCGTGGCAGAAGTACTTGCCGCCGAACTGGGCGCCGATGCCGATCTTCTGGGTCAGCTCGAAGACCTTCTGCTCCAGCTCCAGGTCGCGGAAGCCGTGCCCGGTCCTCGCGTCGCCGCCGGTGGGCAGGTTGTCCAGGTAGTGCGCGGAGGCGTACTTGGCGGTCTTCAGGGCGAACTCGGCGCTGGTGCCGCCGACCACGATCGCCAGGTGGTACGGCGGGCAGGCCGCGGTGCCCAGCGAACGGATCTTCTGCTCCAGGAAGTTGAGCATCGACGCCTCGTTGAGGATCGCCTTGGTCTCCTGGTACAGGTACGACTTGTTGGCGGAGCCGCCGCCCTTCGCCATGAACAGGAACTTGTAGGCGTCCCCGTCGGTGGCGTACAGCTCGATCTGGGCCGGCAGGTTGTTGCCGGTGTTCTTCTCGTCCCACATGGTCACCGGGGCCATCTGGGAGTAGCGCAGGTTCAGCTTGGTGTACGCGTCGAACACGCCGCGGGCGATCGCCGACTCGTCCTCGCCGGAGGTCAGCACGTGCTGGCCGCGCTTGCCCATCACGATCGCGGTGCCGGTGTCCTGGCACATCGGCAGGATGCCGCCGGCCGAGATGTTGACGTTCTTCAGCAGGTCCAGCGCCACGAACCGGTCGTTCGGGCTGGCCTCCGGGTCGTCCAGGATCCGGCGCAGCTGCGCCAGGTGCGCCGGGCGCAGGTAGTGCGAGATGTCGTGCATCGCCTCGGCCGTCAGCAGCCGCAGCGCCTCCGGTTCGACCTGCAGGAAGGTGCGACCGCCGGCCTCGAAGGTCGAGACCCCCTCGGAGGTGAGCTTGCGGTACGGAGTGCTGTCCGTGCCGAGCGGGAGCAGGTCGCGGTAGGCGAACTCTGGGGCCATGGGGTGATCCTTCGGTTCTTTCGGCTTCGTCGACGAGGCACCCTCCAGGTTAGGCGCACCCGCCGCGGCCACCGAGCCCAGGTCCTCCTGCGTGACGGGGGTCACGCCCATTGCCTCGAACCGGCGTTCGGAGCGGGGGCGGGCTCACTAGACTTGTGACGTGGACAACTCTCCCGAGCAGGACCCGCAGGGCGCGCTGCCCGCCCAGCTGCCGAAGAACGAGCCCGCACCGGCCCCCGCCCAGGCCCCCGGCACCGACCTGGCGGCCGAGTTGAAGGCCGCCGACGCCGACCGCGAGCGCGTCGCCGACCTGCTCCGCGACGCGTACGCCGAGGGCCGGCTCACCGCCGACGAGCACGCCGAACGCATCGAGGCGGCCTACGGCGCCCGCACCTTCGGCGAGTTGGAGCCCCTCACCCGCGACCTGCCCAGCCACCCCGGGCCGATCCGGCACAACCTCACCAAGGCCCCGCTGGCGGCCCCGTCCCCCGCCGCGCAGCCCCCGGCCCGGGCCGAGGCGCCCACCATGGTCGCGGTGTTCGGCGGCGCCGCCCGCAAGGGCCGCTGGCGGGTCGGCTCGCACCTCAAGGCGGTCGCCGTGTTCGGCGGCATCGAGATCGACCTCACCGACGCGGTCTTCGAGTCCCCCGAGGTGGTCATCGAGGTGGTCTCGGTGTTCGGCGGCGTCGAGATCCGCGTCCCGGAGAACGTCAGCCTGCACGGCGGCGGCGCGGGCGTGTTCGGCGGCTTCGAGGTGCGCGAGCAGACCTCCGCCGACCCGTACGCCCCGGTGGTCCGGGTCAAGGGCGCCGCGGTGTTCGGCGGCGTCGAGGCCAAGCCGCGGCGCGGCAAGAAGCTCAAGGAGTGGGTCCGCCGGCAGCTCGACGGCTGACCTGCGCGGTTGCGGACGAGGCGTCAACTCGCCGTGCGGCACTCGCCGTTGCCCCGAGTGCAGGGGGTAGCCGGTTGCGTGCGGTGTGCATGAATCCCGGATCGGTGGGGTAGTTCCAATCGCACATCGTTCCTGAACGGCTGTGACCCCTCGGGTCGGCGACGGTGCCACGGCGGGGGAGCACGGGGCAGTCGGGCAGGAGGCGACCGACGTCCCCGAGCCTTGAGCCTGGTCAGGAGTTACCGTGCTGCATCCGATCGAGTCCAGCGCCACCGCCGCCCGCCGCCCGGCGGCCCAGCCGGACGTGGACGACAACCCCTGGCACACCTCGGCCGCCTGCCGCAGCGACGAGGCCGGGCTGTTCTTCGCCCCCTCCAAGGAGCCGACGGCCGCCCGCCTCGCCCGCGAGGAACAGGCCAAGCGCGTCTGCGCCCGCTGCCCGGTCCTGCTCGAATGTCGCGAGCACGCCCTCGCCCAGCCCGAGCCCTACGGCGTCTGGGGCGGCCTCACCGCCGCCGAACGCCGCGTCGTCCTCGCCCGCCGCCGCCGCCGGGAAGCCGAGATCCGCGTCCCGGCCCGCATAGCCGGCTGAAGGCCGCCGCGCCCGGCCGAAGCGGAACCGGGGGCGCGGGGAGAACCGCCGCTCGCGGTTCCCCCCGCGCCCCCGGTTCCGCCCTTCGCCCGGGCGCTAGTTGTTCTGTCCTGTGAGGTTGGGGACGCGGGTGGCGGGTGGTTGGCCTGCGAGTGCGGTGTGTCCGCGGTGGTGATTGTAGGTGTGGAGCC
>NZ_JBSGET010000200.1:0-1550 GCF_053603035.1 Kitasatospora sp. NPDC004272
AGCGTCCCGATCACCGTGCCCAGCAACCAGTGGGGCACCCACACCCTGTACGTCCGCGCCGTCGACAACGCGGGCAACACCCAGCCCGCCGCCACCGCCTACAGCTTCTACGCCCCGTGGAACCCGACCGCCAAGGTCACCGCGGGCGACCTGGACGGCGACGGCACGCCCGACCTGCTGGCCACCGCCACCGACGGCAACCTGACGCTGATCGGCGGCAACACCGACCCCAGCACCACCCCGGCCACCGTCTCCACCCCGGCGCAGAGCCCCGAGTCCGACGGCTGGGACAAGTACCTGATCGCCCACCGCGGCAGCATCGTCGGACAGGACAAGGACGACCTGTTCGCCTACCAGAAGCAGACCCACAAGCTCTACGTCTACAAGAACGACGCGACCGCGACCCCGCCCGGCACCGCCGGACACTTCACCCTCGCAGCAGACGTCCAGGGACCGTTGCATCGTTCCGCGTGCGTGGCCACGGCGGCGGGCAACTGCTCCGGCTACAACGCGGCGGACTGGTCCTCAGTCACCCAGATGGTCGCCCCCGGGACGCTCTCCACCGACGCCTACAACGCCGCCCACCCCACCCAGAAGGTCGGGCCGGCCGCCGACCTGATCACCGTCGAGAACGGCAAACTCTGGTACCACATCTCCGGAGCCGACCCGAGCAGCTACTTCGACACCGCCTACCAGATCGGCACCGGCGACTGGAACATCACCGCCCTGATCGGCATCGGCAACGTGGGCGCCGTCGTGGCCGGCACTACCTCCAGCGGCGGCATCCCAACCCTCTGGGTCCGTGACGATACCACCGGCGCTATCCGCAGCTATCCGCTCTCCTTCGACACTTACGGCATTCCGACCAGCAGCCTTCCCGCGCCGACCCATCAACCGCTGGTCTCCACGCTGAAGTCCGCGGCCGGAAAGCAGATGTGCCTGGACGTCAACCAGGGCGACACCGACGGCAGCGCGGCGCAGGTCGCGGAGTGCAACGGCTCCGACCCGCAGGCCGTGACCCTGGGCACCGACAACACCATCCGCCTGCTGGGCAAGTGCCTGGACGTCAACGGTGCCGGCACCGCCAAGGGCACCGCCGTCCAGCTCCGGCAGTGCAACCAGGACGTCGGCCAGCAGTGGCTGCCCGGCGGCACCACCGGCTCACTGGTCAACCCGCACTCCGGCCTATGCCTGGACGCCACCGGCACCAACCCGCAGCCCGGCGCCCCACTGGAACTGTGGGACTGCAACAGCGGCGCCAACCAGAACTGGACCGGCACCGGCCTGCTCCCCGCCACCCAACAGATCCTCCCGCCGAGCCTCGGCGCCAGGAGCTACCCGGCAGTCACCACCCCCGGTGACGTGAACGGCGACGGCAACCCCGAGCTGTACGGAATCGGCCCCGACGGCCGGATCACCAACCGCCCCGGCACCCCCCTGCCCACCACGCAGGTCACCGACCGGTGGAAGCTCGCCGACACCACCGACAGCGCCCGCACCAACAACCTGACCCTGAACGGCGGCGCCACCCTCGGCACCGACAACGGCCG
>NZ_JBSGET010000200.1:1648-11198 GCF_053603035.1 Kitasatospora sp. NPDC004272
CGCCTCCTACCACGCCTTCGCCTTCGGCAAAACCCGCAGCGACGACGACACCGGCAGCTACACCTCCACCTACGGACCCACCACCGGCCCCACCGCGCCCACGACCGGCACCTGGTACCACCTCACCGGCGTCTACGACACCGCAACCAACCAGGTCACCCTCTACATCAACGGCGCCCAAGCCGCCACCACCACCTACGGCGGCGGCACCTGGAACGCCACCGCCGGCCTCCAGATCGGCCGGCGCCTCTTCAAGAGCGGCTACGGCGAATACCTCGCCGGGTCCGTCAGCGACATCCAGACCTACAACACCGCCCTGACCCCCGCCGCCGTCTCCCTGCTCCCCAACGCGACCCAGCCCGCCCCGGTCCAGCTCAGCTGACCCAGCCCCATCCCCGGGCCTGGCCCCCGTGGCATTTGCCACGGGGGCCAGGCCGTTCTCATTTCCGATTTGCGCGGGCGCCGGATCGCTGGCTGCTCGATGGCATCTGCGCACGCCTCAAGCGCCTTCAAGACCTTCATGTTGAAGGCGCGGCGGGACGGCCCAGTCCCGTGCTGGCAAGCAAGATCATCAATAGGGTGGACAGGGCGACAATGGTCCAGCCCGCCAGCAGGTCATAAATGTTGGTCACAGGGGTTGCCGACTGTGCGACAAAGCGGTGGAATGCCTCCCCGTAGAGCTGGAGGAAGTGCCGCAGGGCCGTCAGGTGCCACTGCTCCGCCTGGTTCACGGCGAAGAGCACAATGTCCCCCAGTGCGTTGACTAGCCTGCCGATCGACCGCCTGCTCGACGGTCTCCGAACAAGCGATCAACTCGACTTTCAGGAAAGAGAGTTGGCTCGCCAATGCCACTCACATACTTCATGTGGACTGACGGAGGCTCAGCTGCGGCAACGGCCAGAGATGTCCGACTGCGTCCACATGTGTCCACCGGTGGCCACCAGCGGCCAAACCGGCTGGTCCCAAAATGGTCCCACGGCCCGGCTCCGGGCTCGGACACGCGGAGTAACGGCCCTGCGCCAGCCGCGCGCTACCTGCCGAGACCTCGACCTGCGGGTTCGGCTGTTGCGAAGCCTCCACAACAGGGATCAGGGACGCCTACCCATCGGTTACGTGCCGTGATCTTCCGTTCGGCGTGTCGTCTGGCGCGTGTCGTCGCCGCCCGGCCGCCGCGTGCTTCGCACCCGGCCCCGTACGCCCTGCCGACACGCCGAACAGACCGGCGAACCTTGGTGCCAGAGAGCACCGAGTGCAAGGAGGGGTTCATGGGACAGCGTCCACAGCGGGGCAGGGTGTACCGGCGGTGCGGCTGCTCGGACAGCAACGGCAAGCAGCTCGGACCGTGGTGCCCACAGCTGGCCGCGGACGTGAAGCACGGGAAGTGGACGTACTGCGTCGACCTCGCTCCCGACGAGGGACGGCGCCGCACCCGTCGGCGGGGCGGGTTCGCCTCCCGCGCCGAAGCCACCCGGGAGATGAGGGCCGTACTCGACGGCGAACTGCGCGGGGTCTACGAGAACCGGCGCACCACGGTCGCCAGCTTCCTGCGCGAGTGGCTGGTCGTGCAGAAGGTGCGGTTGGCGCCGAACACCTACGCGGGCTACCGGGCATGCGTGGAACGCGACCTCATCCCGGCGTTCGGCCACCCCCGACTCCTGGACCTGCGGCCCCAGCACATCGACGAATGGATCACCGCCCAACTCGACGCCGGCCGAGGCACGGTCACCGTCTACCGGGCCGCCTCCACCCTGCGCAACGCCCTCGTGCGCTCCTGGCGCTTGCACTACAACCCCGCCGAACACTCCATCCCACCCAAGCCCCGCGCCGCCGAGCGCACCTGCTGGACACCCGACGAAGCGGCCGCGTTCCTCCACCACGACAAGGAGCACTACACCGACCGACTCACCGACCTGTTCGAGGTCATGCTCGGCACCGGCATGCGCCGCGACGAAGCCCTCGCCCTCCACTGGACCGACCTCCACCTCATGGACCGCAAGCTCTTCGTCCGCTGGACCCTCGCCGCCATCGACAACGGCCGACTCACCCTCGGCCGACCGAAGACACCGGCCAGCCGCGCCTGGATCAGCCTCTCCCCTCGGGTCGTCGCAGCCTTCCACCGCCAGGCCGCCCTCCAGATGAACGCCCATCCCGAAGGCCGACTCGAAGGACTCGTCTTCTCGACACCAGGCGGCGCTCCCCTGCGGCCCCAGTGGGTCCTCGACCAACTCCGCAAACGCACAACCGAGGTCGGCCTTCCCGCCATCGGCCTGCACGACCTGCGCCACACAGCCACCAGCATCATGATCGCCGAAGGCATCCCCCTCGCCATCGTCTCCAAGACACTGCGCCACGCCACCCTCGCCACCACCATCAACCTCTACGGCCACCTCTTCAAAGACTCCGCCGACCAAGCCGTCCACGCCCTCGCCCAAGCACTCGACCGCGCCCACCCCAACCAGCCGCACCTCCGCAAGGACGACGACGGCGAGAACCCCATGCCCGTAGCCGCATAACCCTCGCCCCACCCCGCCGCGGCGCCGGTATCGACGGCGTCGGCAGCAGGTACCGGCTGAAGACGGCCGTTACGCCCAACAGACCCTTCCGCACCACCCTGAATAGTGGAGGCAGCATGACAACGAACCCCCTGGCGCCCCAGCACACCGGCACAGTGGAACCCACCGTCCTCCTGCCTGGCGGGGACTACCCTGGCGGCGAAATCGAACGTCAAGCGCTCAAAGCTGGTGTTCTCTCGGACCCCGAGCTCGACGGCCCGTGTGTCTGGATCGACCTTGGCGAGGTCTACATGAACAGCAGCTACATGCGTGACGCGGATCGGGTACGGAAGTTCGCTTCGGACCTGCGTGGTTTCGCCGATGCGGTCGACAAGATCGCAGCCGAACTCGCCTCGCTTCAGAACGAATTTCCTGCCTTGACCCGTTCCTGATCAACCGCTTGGAACAGACCTGATCGCAGCCGGATGACTCGCAGGTCTGCAGATCGTTCAGCAGAGAAGGTGCTCCTACCAGGTCAGCGGCAACTGCACGGGAATCCCCGCAGCCGTCTCGGCACGCGCGGCCAGGTCGGTCGCAACGGGGATGTCGAGTTGCAGGGCAGTGGGTGTGTAGAGGTCGGTTTCGGTCTCGGGCGTGGCAAGGGAAACGAGCAGCGCGTAGGAGACCGGTCGGCCCACTCGGTCAGCCCTGTTGTGGTACTTCCACCAGCCGCCGGCCGGGTACACGGCGAGAGCCCCGCAGTCTGCGAGTTCGGCTGCGCTTCCGGTCCAGACGTCGGAATGCAGGGACCCGCGATTCCGGTTGTCGGTGCCGGCGAGCCAGAACTTGTCGCTCTCGAACCTGCCGACAGTGGTGATGCCGTCGTCTTCGGCCTCCGCGTTCGCAGCGATCTGCCGTTCGAACGCTGCAAGGGTCTCCAGTCCTTTGATCGCGAAGCGCAACCGGTGGGAAGGGTAGGTATGTTGGCGGAGGACGCCCTTCCGGCCGGGGTTGGGTTCGATGAAATAGGACAAGGTGACACGCAACGAGACCTGGGTAGGGCCGAGGTCGAGGAGTTGCTCGCGCGGCCAGGGCAGTTCGTGGAGCTTGAGTTCGCCCAGTTGCACTCGCCCCTTCTTCTTGGCGAATGGCACAAGGGAGCCCTGGATCATCAGTGTGACTGCGTTGGCGGTGCTCGACAGGATCCGCTGTTCTGTGGGGACGCCCCAGCCGTAGCGGCGTAGCACACTCTGGGCGAAGGCTGTGGTGCCGTGGCCCGGGTCATTACGGCGGCGGCCGTTGGCCCTGAGGATGTGGTTGATCATGGGATCGGTCCAGCGGGCTTCGTGGACCAGGAGTGCTCGGACTGCCTCTGGTGTCAGGGCGGGGTAGGCAGCGTGAGCGATGGCGGCCAGGCGGGCTGCTTGGGCTGTGGCAGCGCTGGTGGCGTTCGCGGTCGTGAACGGGCGGCCGGTCTCGCGGTGGGTGGTTGTAAGGCTGACGACTTCGTGCTGGTCGATGAGGGTGCCGGAGCCGTCGACGAGGAGGTTGCCGCCTTCGAGGACGATGTCGGGCTTGATCGGGGTGTTCGCAGGCCATGTGACGGAGGTGCGGCTGAACGGGGAGAGTTCTCCGGCAGCGGCGAGGGCCCGATAGTCGGCGAAATCCTGGTGCTTGGGCGGCTGGTCGAGTTCGGTGTAGGCCCCGACGGTCAGGACGTTCCAGGCGTGGGCGGGGTCCTCGATCCGGGAAAGGTCGCACTGACCGAGGTGGTGGAGGCTGCCGTCGTCCTGTCGCAGGTCGGCGATGCGGTGGTCCCGGACGTTTCCGGCCGAGACGACGATGAGTCGGGAAGCGGCGGGTTCGGGAGGACCCACCAGTTCGATGCGGTCGCTGTAGACGGCGAGGTCGGTACCGGCGGCAAGTGTGTCGAGGGTCGCGGAGGGCAGGCTGGCCAGACCGTTGGTGCCGTTGCGCTCGGGGGTGGAAGGTGCCGTGATGGCCATGGAGTAGACCCGGGCACGGGGTTGTCCAACCGATCCGCTCTGCGCTCTGGCGACCGCTTCTACGGTGACCAGCGCGTGGGCACGCGGGGTGTCGTCGTGAAGGATCCGCTTGGGGAGGATCTTGACGGACTCCAGCCCGTGCGCGAGCCGGATCGGGCCATTGGACTTGAGCGCGGAAGCAAGGTCACCGAAGAGGGCGAGCCCAGCCATCTGGGTACCGTGGCCCGCGTGGTCGTCCGGCCCTTCGTGGTTGAAGACGCTCTGCGCCCGGCCGGACAGCGCCTGCTTGAGGACTGGGTGCTCCTGGTAGACACCCGTGTCGAGGATGCAGACGACTGGGGCGTCGGCTGCGGGGTGCTGCAGCCGGTCGGCGAGGTCGGCCGCGAGGTCGTACTGGAGGGCGCGGACGGTGGAGTGGATCTCTTCGACGAAGCTCGGCCGCCGAATCTCTGAGGGGCAGGCGTTGGTGGCGAAGAGTGTCATGAGCTGAGCGCCGGTGGTAGCGACGTGGGCCACCCGGTACTCGCCGATACTGATGGAACGGTCGGTCGTCTGCCAGCCGTTGGCGGCGGCATGCCGTTGGAGAGCGTCGATCTGGTCGGCATCGGTGAGTCTGGGGTCGAACCACAGCTCCCACCACCGTTGCTCGTGCTCGGCCGGCGCAGGAGTGTCTTCCTGCCAGAGCCTGTCGAAGACCAAACGGCCGATGTGCTCAGCGTTGGCGACGGCAGCGTTCTGCTTCGGGTGACCTCCGGGTGTGTTCTGGGCGAACTGGCTGATCTTGTTCACGAAGGCGGGCAGTCGCTCGTCGGGGATCCAGATCACTGCCTCGTGCGGGCTGGTCTCGGTCGCCTGGCGCACGCTCATAAGGGTCAGACCGGAGTTGGCGAGCTTGTCGGGGTCGAGGCTGTGCCCCTCGGCTGCTTCCACCCGGATCGCGAAGCCGCTCGCCCGCTCGGCCGGGTCCATCTGCTCGCGGGCGGCAGTGGATGCCTGGGCGGCGTCTTCGAGCCCGCCGAGAAGGTGCTCGACGTGGCCCTGCCTGTCGGGCCGCGTGACGTACGAACTGCTGCCGCGTGCTGGATCGGGCGGCCGGGGAACGAGGGTCTTCGGGGGCCACAGGACGAGGAGGTGCGGGGAGGACCGCGGCGGGACCGGGTCAGGCATGGCGCAGCGCGTGCCGCTCGTCCAGTCCTTCGTTCAAGAGGCGTTTGTCGATCACGTCGTCCCCTCCGAGAATGGCGCGCTTGGCCGCCGACTCGGCGGCCTTGACCAGCTCGGCGTGGCTGAGCTGGTCGACCTTGGTGATCAGGTCGGACCAAGGTACGCCTGTGGTGTCCATCCCGGCTAGGCGTCGTTGGAGAATCTCGATCGCCTGTTGCGGGGAGGGCGGGGCGTAGTGGACGACGAGGTCGAAGCGGCGGAACAGGGCGCGGTCGAGGAGGTGGCGGTGGTTGGTCGCGGCGACGACCAGGCTTTCGGAGGGGGCTTCGTCCAGGAAGAGGAGGAAGGAGTTGAGGATGCGGCGGGCTTCGCCGACGTCGTTGCCGGCGGTGCGTTCGGCGCCGAGGGCGTCGAACTCGTCGAAGAGGTAGACGGCGCGGGTCTCGGCGGCCGCTTCGAAGACGGTGCGGAGCTTGGTGGCAGTCTCTCCCATGAACCGGCTGATCAGTCCATCGAGGCGGATGGTGAACAGCGGCAGGGAGAGTTCCTTGGCCAGGGCCGCGGCGGTCATGCTCTTGCCGGTGCCGGGCGGCCCGGATAGCAGAATCCGGTGGACGGGAGTGAAGCCGAAGCGCTCCAGCCGGGCCCGCTGGCGCTGCTCGTGCAGGACCTTGTCGAGTGCGGCGCGGACGTCGTCGGCAAGGGTCATGTCGTCAAGGCGGACGTCGGGGTAGCCAGCGGTGAGGAGGCTGGCGAGTTCCCCGCGGGGCTGGATCACCGGGGTGGGGGCGATCCTGGGGATCTTCTCAGCCCTGGCGGCGTCGATGATCTCGCGGATCTCGACAGCGATCTTGCCGTGGCCCTGGCGCGCCGACTTCGCCGCAACTTGGAGGGCGATGCTGTAGAAGCGGTCGTCGTCCCCTGCCGCGTGGGCGCTCAGGAGTGCCTTGAGGTGGTCAGCTGTCGCAGCCACGCACCTCACACCCCTTCTTCGGCAACCGGCCCGTCACTCTAACGAGCGTGTGGGACAACTGGTACCCGTCTCGCACATGGTTCAGCGCCTTTTCCATCGTACGGCGGCCCCTTTGGCGGTTCCCGCGCGGGGTTCACGCCTTCAGTAGCGGTATCGGCAGGGCCGAACCGTTCAGCCCCTCGTGGTCCGGTCACTCGTGATCGCGGGCTGCAGGCGGCCAGGCAGTTGGCTCCAGTCGTTCAGGGCTCCTTGGAGGAGGTTGTCGAGCTGGTCCTTGCCTTCGTTGAGCAGGAGGTCACGCAGGCAGGCGCAGTCGTTCATTGTGCCGCCGTCGGTGAAGCAGATGAAGATGCCGGCCGCTTGGAGGCCGCGGGCGGCGAGGGCGATCTCGTGGCCGAACGGGAGCGGTGCGCGGCTGGCGAGTTCCTGGGCGAAGACCTGCTCGATGCGGGGGCGGCCGAGTGCGGCCAGCAGGGCGCCGACGAGGCTGCCGACCACGCCGTGCAGGGACTTCTTACCGTCCAACAGGGCGCGGGCGAATGCGGCCAGGTCACCACCGACCCGGTGCCCCGCCGGACGATCCGCAGCAGGCGCCGCCCCTCATCGTCATCGATGTCCCGCACCCGCACACGTCCAGTCACGTGAGCATTGTGCTCGTCCGAGGTGGGGTTGGGCAGTCAGCCGTCGGGCGTGGCTCCTACGATGCCAGGCATGGCGCGCTTTGAAGATCTCCAGCAGTCCCTGTGGGACACCGATAGCGACTACGGAGTGCAGCCGCCTATGACTGACCATGTGTTTCTGGAGGCCGAGCGGCTGCTGAACGTCACGCTCCTCAGCTCCCTGCTCGACCTGCTGCGACAGCAGAACGGGGGACAGGTCACGAGCAGCCGGAATGCTTTCCCCACGAGCAGGCCGACCTCCTGGAGTGCCGACCACGTCCCCTTCGACAGCCTGCTGGGCATCGGCCACCGCGAGCGAACGATCTCCCTGCTCGACAGCCCGTACCTGGTCAAAGAGTGGAACCTCCCCGCCCCTGTGGTATTGGTCTCGGGTGACGGGCCTTGCTGGATCGGGCTCGACTACCGGGCCTGTGGCCGGGATGGGGAACCATTCGTCACCTGGTTCGACGCGGACGACAACTCGGAGTTGGTCCTCGCTCCGGACTTCCACTCCTTCGTCGAGGGCCTCACCTCCGCCAGCGGGTTCGAGAGCGCGAAGAGCGACGGCTCATTCGGCTGAGCCCGCACACGAAGCGCGTCCGTACTACCAGCTAGGCCAAACCCCTGCCACCAGCCCGGCACAGGGCAAACGTTGCTTGATGCGGCACTAGTAGACTGTCGCAGCTTAGCTTTGCTGTGTGGTTGGGTAGAGGTGGCGTAGTTTCACGCGTGCGTCGTGGGTGGTGAAGTGCCAGTCGACTTGGCGCTGGTTGTCGTTGGTGTGCTGCTGCCAGGCGGCGAGTTCCGTGTTGAGTACGGCGAGGTCGTCGATGCGGCGCTCCAGGCACTGGCGGGTGAGCGCGGACAGCTCGATCTCGGCGATGTTGAGCCAGGACCCGTGCTTGGGGTGTGGTGGATCTCCAGGCGCTGGGCCAGGGCGAATGCCTTCGCCGGGTCGAACGCCTCGTAGAGCGAGGCGGTGGTGTGGGTGTTGAGGTTGTCCATGACCAGCACGACCGTGGCGGCGTCGGGGTAGTCCACGCTCAGCAGGTGCTCGACCTGATGGGCCCAGTCGACCCTGGTGCGGCGGGGCTGGGCGTCCACGCGCCGCCATCCGCGCAGCGGCTCGACCCAGCAGAAGATCGAGCAGGTCCCCGAGCGGACGTACTCGTTGTCCTCGCGCCGGTCGCGGCCCGGCCGCCCGGGAAGCGGATCCCGGACGTGGCCGAGCAGCTGGTAGGGCTTCTCGTCCATGCACACCACCGGACGCGCCGGATCGAGGGGCCGGTGGTAGACCGCCAGGACGTCCTCCATCGCCGCGGCGAAGGCGGCGTTCGCGGCCGGCGGGATGGCCCAGCACTTCTTCACATGAGGACGCAGTGCCGTTTTTTTAGCACCCGGCCGATCGTGGAGTGGTCCAGATCCGGGATGTCCTCGACCAGCGCCACGTGCTTCTCCAGCAGCCTCAGCGACCACCGGGCATATCCCTTGGGCGGCGCCGAGCAGGCCAGCGCGATCAGCCTCGCCTCGACCTCGCCGGTCACCACCGAGGGCACCGGCGGGAGCGCGCGCTCCTTGCGGCCGACCGTGGCCCACACATCGCCGCCGCTCTCCGCGTACCGCTTCGAGATCAGGCGGACCGACTCGCACGACACCCCGACCCGGTCCGCGATCACCGCCCTCGGCCCGACCTCGCCGACCGAGGTGTCCAACGCGAGCAGCACCCGCGCCCGCCTGATCATCGACGCGCTGCGGACCCCCGTCGTCGTCACCCGCACCAACGCCCGACGATCTTCGGCACTCAACGCGACCGGATACTTCTTCTGCGAGGACACGGCACCCCTGCCAGCCGAACGGATAGCGGCATGGGGAGCCAGCCCGACCCCAACTCCACCAAGAAGAACCATACTTAGTCGCGACAGTCTACTAGAAGCCCCTTCGGACATGGCTATGCAGGGCCAGAAGGTCCGAACTTGCCTGATCGGTGCAGGAGGAGTCCTCCGAGTCCCACGAGCAGCAACCGCATGGCCATGTCGTAATCGCTCTGTGTAGGCCCCCAGTCCGGTGTCCGAAGCCGGAGGTACTGCGCTCGGGCTTCCATCAACAGCCCTTGATCAACTTCACCGTCCTGCACTGCCTTGCCAGCCTGAAGGACAACGTCTAAGGGCTGTCCCGTAATTGATCTTCGGGCGTCTCGGGCGCGGGTCGATGCTCGGCGGTCGCCCGCCTCACCCGGCCTGGAGGAGGTTGTGCAGG
>NZ_JBSGET010000201.1:0-11114 GCF_053603035.1 Kitasatospora sp. NPDC004272
GTGAGCGCCCCCGGGGCCGCCGGGGCGGCGTGGGCGGCCCGCTGGCGGCGGTCGGCCGGGACGGTGCCGGGGTCGGTGCTGCGGGTGGCGCTGCGGGCCTCGCTGGTCGCCGGTGCGGCGGCCGCGGTGGCGGTGGCGCACGACGCGCACGATCCGGGGGTGCTGTGCCCGCTGCGGCTGCTGACCGGCGTGCCGTGTCCGCTGTGCGGCAGCACCACGGTGTTCATCGAGGCGGGCCACGGCCGGTGGGGTGCCGCGCTGCTGGCGAACCCGGTGACGGCGCTGACCGCGGTGGCGCTGGTGTGCGGGCCGTTCGGTCCGGGGCGCCGCTGGCGGTCGCTGTCGTACGCGGGCCGCAACCTGCTGGTGGGGGCGGCCCTGACAACGGCCTGGGGCTGGGAGTTGGCCCGGCTCGGCCTGCTGCGGTCATGACCGGCCGACCGGTCCGCGGCCGCCGCCCGGGGCCCGTCGGAGCCGTCCGCTAATCTGCCCCGCGGTCGGTGTCCACAGCCCGTCCCCAAGGTTTTTCCCGTCCGTCCCCGTTCCTTCCTGCCCGGAGGCACCGATGAGTTACCCGCCCGACCCGAACAACCCGTACGGCCAGCAGCCCCCGCCGCCCGGCTACGGCTACCCGCAGCAGGCCCCGCCGCAGGCCGGCTACGGCTACCCGCAGCAGGGCCAGCCGCAGCAGCCGTACGGCTACGCGCAGCAGGTGCCGCCGCAGCCCGGCTACGGCTACCCGCAGCCGCCCGGCACGATCCAGGCCAACAACG
The DNA here is from genome assembly GCF_053603035.1 of Kitasatospora sp. NPDC004272. NCBI lineage: Bacteria > Bacillati > Actinomycetota > Actinomycetes > Kitasatosporales > Streptomycetaceae > Kitasatospora > Kitasatospora sp. NPDC004272. The sequence continues at coordinate 774 of NZ_JBSGET010000201.1, forward strand.
GCTACATCAGCATCGCGAACCTCGGCACCGTCCGGATCGCCACCATGGGGCAGCGCTTCCTGGCCCGCCTGCTGGACTACATCGTCACCTCGGTGATCGTCGGCATCGCGATGGCCGCCGGCCTGGCGGGCGCGATCGGCCTGGCCGACAAGGCCACCAAGGACTGCAGCGGCTACGACGTCGGCTCCACGGCCTGGAACGACTGCCTCGACAGCAACACGCAGGCCGGCACCAACGTCGTCCTGGCGTTCTTCGGCCTGCTCGCCGTCATCGCCGTGTTCGGCCTGCTGTACGAGTGGCTGCTGGTCGGCCTGGCCGGTGCGACGATCGGCAAGATGGCGCTGGGCCTGCGGGTGGTGCGCGAGCACGACGGCCAGCACCCGGGCGTGGGCGGCGGCTTCATCCGCTTCATCATCCCGATGGTGGGCAACCTGCTGTGCGGCGTCGGCACCCTGCTGGTCTACCTGTCGCCGTTCTTCGACAACTCCGGCAAGCTGCAGGGCTGGCACGACCGCGCGGCGAGCACCGTCGTGATCAAGAAGTAGCGGCACCGCGCGAACGCCCGACGGCCGGCGGCGGTCAGTGGAAGAAGTGCCGGGTCCCGGTGAGGTACATGGTCACGCCGGCCTTCTCGGCGGCCGCGATCACCTCTTCGTCGCGGATCGAACCGCCGGGCTGCACCACGGCCTTGACGCCCGCGGCGAGCAGGATCTCCAGGCCGTCGGCGAACGGGAAGAACGCGTCGGAGGCGGCGTAGGAGCCGACCGCGCGCTCGCCGGCCCGCTCGACGGCGAGCTTGCAGGAGTCGACCCGGTTGACCTGGCCCATGCCGACGCCGACCGAGGCGCCGTCCTTGGCGAGCAGGATCGCGTTGGACTTGACGGCCCGGCAGGCCCGCCAGGCGAAGGACAGCTCGGCCAGCTCGTCGGCGGACAGCGCCGCGCCGGTGGCCAGCGTCCAGGTGGCCGGGTCGTCGCCGGCCGCGTCGACCCGGTCGACCTGCTGGAGCAGCAGGCCGCCGGAGATCCGGCGGGACTCCAGCGCGTCGGCGGGGGCCTCGGGGGCGCGCAGCACCCGCAGGTTCTTCTTCTTGGCCAGCACCTCCAGGGCGCCGTCCTCGTAGCCGGGGGCGACGACGACCTCGGTGAAGATCGGGGCGATCTGCTCGGCCAGCTCGACGGTGACCGGGCGGTTGACGGCGATCACGCCGCCGTACGCGGAGACCGGGTCGCAGGCGTGCGCCTTGCGGTGCGCCTCGGCGACGTCCGCGCCGGTGCCGATGCCGCACGGGTTGGCGTGCTTGATGATGGCGACGGCCGGGCCCGCGTGGTCGTACGCGGCGCGGCGGGCCGCGTCGGTGTCCACGTAGTTGTTGTAGGACATCTCCTTGCCCTGCAGCTGCTCGGCGCCCGCCAGGCCGCCCGTCCCGTCGGTGTACAGGGCGGCCTGCTGGTGCGGGTTCTCGCCGTAGCGCAGGACGTTGCCGAGCTCCCAGGTGTCGCCGAGGAAGGTCGGGAACGCGGCCTCGGACCCGGTGTAGCCCGACTGCTCGAACCAGCTCGCCACCGCGACGTCGTACGCGGCGGTGTGCGCGAACGCGGCGGCGGCCAGGCGCTTGCGGGTCAGCAGGTCGAAGCCGCCGCCCTGAACGGCGGTCAGCACGTCCGCGTAGCGGGCCGGGTCGACCACGACGGCCACCGAGGGGTGGTTCTTCGCGGCGGCGCGGACCATGGACGGGCCGCCGATGTCGATCTGCTCGACGCACTCGTCGGGGGTGGCGCCGGAGGCGACGGTGGCGGTGAACGGGTACAGGTTCACCACGACCAGGTCGAACGGCTCGACGCCCAGCTCGGCGAGCTGCGCGCGGTGCGACTCCAGGCGCAGGTCGGCCAGCACGCCGGCGTGCACCCGCGGGTGCAGGGTCTTGACCCGGCCGTCCAGGCACTCGGGGAAGCCGGTCAGCTCGGAGACCTCGGTGACCGGGACGCCCGCGGCGGCGATCCTCCCGGCGGTGGAGCCGGTGGAGACGATGGCGACCCCGGCGGCGTGCAGCCCCTGGGCCAGCTCCTCCAGCCCGGTCTTGTCGTAGACGCTGATCAGCGCGCGCCGGATCGGGCGCACATTCTCGGAGACGGGGGCGTTACCGGAGGAAGCGGCGCTCATGCCGGGATCCATACCTTTCGGTCTTCGATGCGGTGTCCTTCGCGGGCCAGCCGGCCCACGACCTCGACGAGCAGCTTGCGCTCGACAGTCTTGATGCGCTCGTGCAGCGCCTCGCCGCCGTCGGCGTGGTCGGCGTCCTCGACCTCCACCACGCCCTGGGCGATGATCGGCCCGGTGTCGACCCCTCCGTCCACCAGGTGCACGGTGCAGCCGGTGACCTTCACCCCGTACGCGAGCGCGTCGGGCACGCCGTGCGCGCCCGGGAAGGCGGGCAGCAGCGCGGGGTGGGTGTTGACGGTGCGCCCGGCGAAGGCGCCGACGAAGGCGGGGCCGAGGATCTTCATGAACCCGGCGGTGACCACCAGGTCCGGTGCGTGGGCGGCGACGGCGGCGGTCAGCGCGGCGTCCCAGGCGGCCCGGTCGGCATGGTCCCTGATCCGCTGGACGAAGACCGGGATGCCGGCCCGCTCGGCCCGCTCGATGCCCGCGATGCCGTCGCGGTCGGCGCCCACCGCGACGATCCGCGCACCGTAGCCGGGGTCGGCGGCGGCGTCGATCAGCGCCTGGAGGTTGGTGCCGGAGCCGGAGACCAGTACCACCAGCCGGGCCGGACCGGGGGTACGGGGCGGGAACACTTGGGCGTCAGCGGCAGCCACGGCGCGATTCTCCGTACGTCGGGGTGTCGCCCGCTGGTACGTCCACCGTCGGTGGGGCCACTACGGGCGGCGGCAGGTCGGGAGCGACGGCGGCGGGTCGCCGGGCGGCCGCGGCGCTGCGGCCCCGGGAACCGTCGGATGCTGCCGACCGTCACCACGATAACGGCTGGTGGGAGGCCGCCCGTAACCAGCAGGCAACGCTACGCGCGTAGTTGAGACGGGGATCTCGCGCCCGGCCCCGGCGGCCCGGACCGATCCGGCAGGGTGCCGTACGGCCGGGAACCGGCTGGGGGATCATTGTTCCGGGCCGCCCACTCCCCCACCGACGGGGCGGGCCATCCGACGAGCAGAAACGGCCGACACCATGAGCAGCGGCGAGGACAGCGGCGAGCGCAACCCCTTCGCGCCCCCACCGCCCGGCGCGCCCGACCAGCCCTGGCGCCCCCGTACCCCGCAGCCGCCGGCGTCCGGCCCGCAACCGTCCGGTCCGCGGCCGGACGGGCAGCCCGAGGAGGACCGCCCGCAACCCCCGCCGTGGGGCCACCGCCCCGAGCAGCCCGGCCCGCAGCAGCCCGCCCCGCCCAAGCTCGACCCGGCCGACCCGGCCCACCGCACCGCCCGCAACGCCCTGCTCTCCGGCTTCGCCGCCCTGCTCGCGGTGCTGTTCGGCCTGTACTGGCTGGCCTTCCCGCTCTCCCTGCTCGCCGTCTGGTACGCCGTCACCGTGCTGCGCACCCCGGCCGAGCCCGCCGCCGACCCGTTCTCCCCCCGCCCGGTCCGCCCCCAGGTCCCCGCCGCCCTGAGCGCCCTGCTGACCGGCGGCCTCGCCCTGGTGGTCTCGCTCGGCGTCTTCGGCATCCAGTTCGCCTACCGCGACTACCTGGACTGCCGGGACGCCGCGGTCACCCAGGAGTCCGCCCACAGCTGCGCCCAGGAGTACGACGTCCCGGCCTGGCTGAGCAACCTGTACGACGTCGCCGACGAGTAACGGCGGCCCCCGGCGGTGACGCGCGCGCCGGGGCGGGTCAGCCCCGGCCGGCCGGCCCGTCCGGGGCCGGGGTGACGAAGCCGGACTCGTAGGCGGCGATCACCGCCTGGGTGCGGTCCCGGGCGCCGAGCTTGCCGAGCACCGCGCTGACGTGCGTCTTCACGGTCTGCACGCCCAGGTGCAGCTGCGCGCCGATCTCCGCGTTGGACAGGCCGCGGGCCATCAGGCGCAGCACCTCGCCCTCCCGGCCGGTCAGGCCCGCCCGGGCCACCGCGCCGCCGTCGGCGTCCCGCCCGGCCCGGGCGGCGGCGAGCCGGCGGATCGCCGCCGGGAAGAGCAGCGTCTCCCCCGCCGCGGCCAGCCGCACCGCCTGGACGACCTCGGCGGGGCGGGAGCGCTTGAGCAGGAAGCCGTCGGCGCCCGCGCGCAGCGCCTCGTACACGTAGTCGTCGGCCTCGAAGGTGGTGACCACCAGGATCCTCGGCGGCCGGCCGGTGCCGCGGTCGGCGTCGCGCAGGATCGCCCGGGTCGCGGCCAGCCCGTCCAGGCCGGGCATCCGGACGTCCATCAGCACCACGTCGGGGCGCAGCGCGCGGACCAGGCCGAGCGCCTCGGCGCCGTCGGCGGCCTCCCCGACCACCTCCAGGTCCGGCTGGGCGTCCAGGACGGCGCGCAGGCCGAAGCGGATCAGTTCCTCGTCGTCGACCAGCAGCACCTTGACCACGCTCACCGGCCCAACCGTAGCGGCAGCCGCACCCGCAGCAGCCAGTCCGCCCCGTCCGCCCCGTCCGGCCCCGCCTCGCACTCGCCGCCGAGCAGCACCGCGCGCTCCCGCACCCCGCGCAGGCCCTTGCCGCCGCCCCGGCGCGAACTCCCCCTGCCGGTCAGGGGGTTGCGGCAGGACAGCTCCAACTCCCCTTCCGTCAAACGGCCCTGGACCAGGATCGGCGCTCCGGGGGCGTGCCGCAGCGCGTTGGTGACGCCCTCCTGGAGGATCCGGTACGCCTCGCGGGACAGCACGCCGGGCAACTCGGCCTCCTCGACGTCGAGTCGGGCCTCGACCGGGCTGCCGGCGGCGGTCGCGGCGGCGAACAGTTCGGGGGCGCGCCCCAGGCCGGGCCGCTCGGTGGCGGCGGCGTCCGGGGTCTCGCGCAGCAGCACCAGCATCCGTTCCAGGTCGTCCAGCGCCCGGCGCCCGGTGGTCTCGATCGCCTCCAACGCCCGTTCCCGGAACGCCGGATCGGCCACCTCGCGGGCCGCGCCCGCCTGCACCACCGTCACGGTCAGCGCGTGCCCGATCGAGTCGTGCAGCTCCCGGGCCAGCCGGTTGCGCTCCAGCAGGCGCTCCGCGCGGGCCTCGGCGGCCGCCAGCCGCTCCGCCCCCGAGGGGCCCAACAGCCTTACGGCCAGCGCGAGTTGCAGTCGCCCCGCGTACACCACCAGCCAGAGCAGGGCGAAGAGCACCGGCAGCACCGACAGCGGCCACCGCGCCACCACCCGGACCGCCGCCACCGTCACCACCCCGAGCAGCACCCCCAGCCCGACCCGGGCCACCAGCCAGCCCGCCGTCCGCCCCCGGTCCGCCCAGCCCGCCGACGGCGCGACCCCGATCTCCTCCTCCCGCCCGGGCCCCAGCAGCAACCGCGCCTGCACCCCCTCCCCGCGCCGCACCCCCGGCACCAGCGCCAGCAGGCACAGCAACGGCACGTCCACCGCCACCGCCCACGCCGCCGCCCGCCCCGCCGACACCCCCTCCGTCCCCGGGTACACCAGCAGCACCACCCCCACGAACACCACCCCGACCATCAGGTGCAACCACCGGGCGTAGGTGACGGGACGCAGCAGCGGGGAGAACATCCCCCCATCCTCCCCCGGCCCTCCGCCCGCGCCCTCCCTCCCGGGAGGGAGCCGGACCACCCGCGAGCGGGATCCGGGCCCCCGGCCCCGCGCGGTTGACTCGGGTCACCGAGCGGACGAGGGGAGCCGACGTGATCGAGATCCGCGGACTGACCAAGGCGTACGACGGCCGGACGGTCGTCGACGGCCTGGGCTTCCGGGTCGAACCCGGGCGGGTGACGGGGTTCCTGGGCCCGAACGGGGCCGGGAAGTCGACCACCCTGCGGATGGTGCTGGGGCTGGACCGGCCGACCTCCGGGACGGCGCTGGTGGACGGGCGGCCGTACGCCGCGCTCGACCGTCCGCTGTGCCGGATCGGCGCGCTGCTGGACGCCCAGGCCGTGCACCCGGGCCGCACCGCCGCCGGGCAGCTGCGCTGGATCGCCGCCTCGCACGGCCTGCCCGCCCGCCGGGTCGGCGAGGTGCTGGCCCTGGTCGGCCTCGCCGGGGTCGCCGACCGCCGGATCCGCACCTTCTCGCTCGGCATGCGCCAGCGCCTGGGCATCGCCGCGGCCCTGCTCGGCGACCCGGCCGCACTGCTGCTGGACGAACCGGTCAACGGCCTGGACGCGGAGGGCGTCCGGTGGGTCCGGGAGTTGCTGCGCCGCCTCGCCGACGAGGGCCGGGCGGTGCTGGTGTCCTCGCACCTGATGGCGGAGATGGCGCTCACCGCCGACCACCTGGTGGTGATCGGCCGGGGCCGGCTGCTCGCTGACGCCTCCACCGCCGATTTCCTGGCCCGGCACGGCCGCCGCCGGGTCCGGGTCCGCGCCGTCGACCCGGCGGCGCTGGCCGCGCTGCTCGCCGCCGCCCACCCGGACGCGGTCCGCCGCGGCGACGGCTCCTTCGACGTCCCGGACGCCGACCCGGCCCGGCTGGGCGCGCTGGCCGCCGAGCACCGGGTGGTGCTGGTCGAACTCTCCGTCACCCACGACTCCCTGGAGGAGACCTTCATGCGGATGACCGCGGACGCCGTCGAGTACCGGGCGGTGACGGCGTGAGCGCCCCCACGACGTACCCGCTGCGCGCCGAGTGGGCGAAGTTCACCACGCTGCGCCCGCTGTGGGCGGCCCCGCTGCTCGCGGTGGCGCTCGGCGCGGGCATCACGGCGGCCGCCCAGGCCGCGTACGGCCGCACCGACGGCTCGCTGACCGAGGACCCGATGGTGGGCCTCTTCTACGGGCTGAACTTCGGCCAGGTCGCGGTCGCCTGCCTGGGCATCCTGCTGATCGGCCAGGAGTACGCCTCCGGCACCCTGGCCACCTCGCTCGCCGCCGTCCCGGACCGGCTGCGCCTCTACCGCGCCAAGCTGCTGCTCGGCGCCGGCCTGGGCCTGGCCGTCGGCCTGGTCACCGTGGGCTGCCAACTCGCGGCGACCGCCGCCACCGTGGGCCTGGACCCGTCCGCCCCCGGCACCGCCCGGGCGCTCGCCGCCGGGGTGCTCTACCACCCGCTGCTGCTGGTCCTGTGCCTCGCGCTCACCACCGTCCTGCGCAACCAGACCGCCGCCCTCGGCCTGCTCTCCCCCGCGGTCTTCCTCGGCACCACCGCCCTGACCGCCGTCCCCGGCCTCCGCGAGGCCGCCCGCTTCCTCCCCGACCGGGCCGGCCAGTACGCCCTCCGCCTCGCCGACGCCCCCGGCACCCCCTACGGCCACACCACCGGCCTCCTCCTGATGGCCGCCTGGACCCTGGCCGCCACCCTGGCGGGCCTGCGCACCCTGCAGCGCAAGGACGCGTGAACGCGAGCCGCCGAACCCGGTGCCGAACCCGGCGCAACCTCTGGCGAAGCCAGCGGCGCGGGGAACCGCGCGAGCAACCAGGCGGCCGCCGCACGATCGTGAAGGAACGGCAACTCGCCGCCCACCTCACGACCTCGCAGGCGTTCACCTCCCGCTGCGCGCAGTTCCCCGCGCCCCGCCGCGTTCACGCGGCGAGTCGGCACACCAGCCGGTACGCCCCCACCCGGGCGCGGACCACCGGCCCCGCGCCGTCGCCCCGGCGGCCGAGCCACCAGCGCCGCAGCAGCGCCCCGGGCAGCGCGAGGGCGAGCAGCCAGGCGGTCTGGGCGAGGGCGAACTGCCAGGGCACGGGGCCGAGTTCGGACATCCGCCCGGGCGCGAGGGCGCCGCCCGCGAGGTGCCCGACCAGCAGCGCGGGCGGCCCGGCGGCGAGGGCGGTCGCGGTGGCGACGGCCGCGGTCTGGGCGGCGGTCCAGCGGGTGGCGGCGCGGCCGGTGAGCAGGGCGGCGGTGATCGCCGCGGCGGCCGCCGCCGCGCAGGCCAGCAGGTGCCAGTCGGGGCCGCGGTCGGCGGGCAGCAGGCCGAGCAGCGGGAAGTCCGGGGCGGGGCCGAGCCGGGTGCCCAGTGGTCCGGCGTGGCTGCCGGTGCCGACCGCGAAGCCCACGCCGAGGGCGTAACTCGCGGACCAGACGAGCGCGTTGGGCACCAGGCTCAGGCAGGCGAGCAGCATCCCGAGCCAGTCGGCCGCGCCACCGCCGAGCCGCTGCGCCTGCTGTCCGGCGGAGCCGAGCAGCACCGCGACGGCGAGCACCGCCCCGCCGCCGGCGGTCAGCGCGAGCAGCCATCCGGCCAGGGCCCGTCCGGTGGCGGCCGCGGCGCCGTCCGGCCAGAGCGCGGGCGGCAGCGGCAGCCGGGGCAGGCGGGCGGGGCGGCCGAGTCCGCTCCACAGGCCGTGGCCGAGCGCGGCGGCGGCGAGCAGGGCGACGGCGGCGAGGTCGGCGACGGCCCGGGAGCGCAGCACCGCCTGCGGGTCGGCGCACTGGGCGACGGCGACGGCCGCGACCAGCAGGTACCCGGCGTACACGGTGAGCGGGGAGCGCCAGCGGATCCATCCGCGCCCCCGGGTGCGCCGGGCCTGGCGGTGTCCGGCGCGGGAGAGCAGCACGACGGTGACGGCGGTGAGCAGCAGCGGCACGACGGTCACCGGCGCGGCGCCCGGGCCGCGGGCGAGCGGGGCGCCGTGGCCGAGCAGCCAGAGTCCGAAGACCGCCCGGGCCGCGTCCTGGGCGGTGTCGTCGCCGTACGGGGCGAGCACCCACAGGCCGAACACCGGGACGGCGATCACGGACAGGGTGAGCAGCGCGGTGCGGACGCCGGCGAGCAGGTCGGAGAGGGTGGAGCGGCCGTCCAAGTCGCTCGGCAGTCCCAGGATCGGACGGCCCATCAGCTGCGTCATGGCCCTCATGCTGCCAAGGCCACCCGTTGAGGGGTGTCAACGGGCGAACCTTCGCCGTGTCCCGGATTATCAGTACATGTGCCTTTTTCCGGGACGGACCTGCCACGGAGGAGATCGGTGACCTCGCCCTCGACCGCCGAGCCGGAACGGACCACCGGCACCTCACCCCGGGCCCGTGCGGACGCCGAACTCCTGCTCCGCCGCCTCTCCCCGCAGGAGGCCCGGGCGCTCGCCCGACTGGCCGCCGGGGACGACCTGCGCGCCGTGGCCCGACACCTGGGCGTCGCCCCCGGCACCGCCCGCAGACACCTCGACCGGGCGGTCCGCAAGCTCGGCGTCCGCGACCGCGAGGAGGCCGTGGCCTTGGTCGCCACGCTCGCCCCCGCGACGCCGGAAGCGGCCCCGGAAACGGCCCCGCGGGCGCCGCAGGCCCAGGCCCCGCAGGCCCCGGCGCCGGCCGTCCACCCCGCACCCGCGCCCGCGCCCGCACCCGCGCCCGTCGAGTTCGTCGGCCCCCCGCGGCCCGTACCGCAACCCGCGCCCGACGCCGACGCCCCCGCCGGCTTCGGGGAGTTCGCCGCCCTGGTGCACGCCCGGCTGGTGCAGCAGACCTTCCTGCTGACCGGCCACCGCCACCGCGCCGCGCACTGCGTGCACCTGGCGCTGGGGTCGGCCGCCCGCCGCTGGGAGGAGGTCGCGGCCGACCCGGACCCGGAGGGGCGGGTCCGCGGGGAGGCGTTCGACCTGGCGCTGTCGCCGTGGCACCGGGGCGGCCCGCGGCGGGCGCACCTGCTGCGGTGGCCGCGGCGGCGGATCGTGGTCGACCCGGCGGGCGCGCCGGAACCGCCCGAGCCGCCGCAGCGGCTGACCCGGCAGGACCGGGCGCTGGTGAAGGCGCTGCTGCGGCTGTCGCGGCCGCGGCGGCGGGCGCTGGTGCTGCACGACACGCTGGGCCTGCCGGTGGAGCGGGTCGCGGTGGAGGTGGAGTCGAGCACGGCCGCGGCCGAGAGCCGGGTGCGCTCGGCCCGGGCCGAGCTGGCCCGGGAGGTGCCCGCACTGGTCGGGGCGGACCCGGAGGACCCGGAGTTCGCGGAGCGGCTGTCGGCCCTGCTGCACCGGGCGGCGGTGCACGGCTGCCCGGGTCCGCGGCTGCCGTCCACGGCCCGGCTGGTCGCGGACAGCCGGGTGCACACGGGGCTGGTGACGGGCGCGGCGGCGGCGCTGACCGTGCTGGTGGGCGGGGCGGTGGTGGCCACCCTGCTGGGGGTGGGCCCGTCGGAGTCGGACCCGGCGGGGCCGGTGCGCGAGACGGCCTGCACCTCGACCGGTTCGGGCAGCGCGGGCCCGGCGTCCCCGTACGGCGCGCCGGGGCTGCGGACGCCGTGGTGCGGCCCGACCCCGGGCGTCCCGGCCCGGTTGGCGGGCCCGCCGGGGCCGTTGC
>NZ_JBSGET010000202.1:0-10765 GCF_053603035.1 Kitasatospora sp. NPDC004272
TTGTGGTGTTTTTTGTGGAGCTCTTGGTTGCCAAGGCGGGGGGGGGGGGGGGGCGGGGGGGGCGGGGGGGGGGGGCCGCGGGGGGGGCCGGGGGGGGGGGGGCCCCCCCCCCACCCTGGTTTGTCACGATCCTGTGCCGAAACCGTCCTGCGGGGCCGGGAGCTGGTCGTGGGGCACCGCGTGGTCGTGAAACGATGTCCCGCATGCCAGCAACGCCGACGCCGAGTGATCCGGAGGGGCGCTTCCGCCGTCCGGACGCCTCGATGTCCCTGCTGACCACGGTCATGGAGCACTCGCTCGACGACGGGTACGCGGAGGCGGCCCGGGCCCGCGGGGCGGAGGGCAGCTCGCGGCTGCCGACGACGGCCAAGGGCCGGCTGGTGCTGGCCCTCGGGCTGGCGCTGGCGACGGTCGTGGTGACGGTCGGGGCGGTGAACACGCACGCCGCGGCGCCCGTCCTGGCGAAGGAGCGGGACGCCCTGGTCACCCGGGTCAACGAGGCCAACGCGGCGGCGGACGCCCTGCAGCGCCAGGTCGAGCAGGACCGCGACAAGGTCGAGCGGGCCCAGGAGGCGGCGCTGCAGACCGGGGACGACAGCGGGGCGGCGGCGCTGGCGGCGCAGACCGGCACGGGGGAGATCACCGGGCCGGGCGTCAAGCTGGTGATCGACGACGCGTCCGGGAGCGGTTCGGGCGGCAACGTCAGCGATCCGCGCAACGGCGGCGGCTACGGCAAGAACGGGCGGGTCAAGGACCACGACCTGCAGTACGCCGTGAACGGCCTGTGGCTGGCCGGGGCGGAGGCGGTGTCCGTGAACGGGCAGCGGCTGACCGCGCTGTCGGCGATCCGGGCGGCCGGTGACGCGATCCTGGTCGACAACCGGCCGCTGGTGCCGCCGTACACGGTGCTGGCGATCGGGGACGGGCCGCGGCTGGCCCAGGCGTTCCAGGACAACGAGGGCGGCCATTACCTCAAGATCATCGAGGACAGTTACGGGATCCGCTCGACGCTGTCGACGCAGAAGTCGCTGACGCTGCCGGCGGCGCTGGGCGTGACGCTCCGGGTCGCCGGGCCGGAGACCTCCCCCGAGCCGGCCGCGGAGACCTCCGGCGAGCCGAGCCCACCGCCGTCGCCGTCCGGTGCGTCGTCCGGTTCGCCGAGCGCGGCGCCGTCGAAGTCCGCGCGGTCGACCGCGAAGTCCCCTTCCCCTTCCACTTCCACCGGAACAGGAGCTGCTACACCGTGATTGCCGTACTGGGTCTGGTGATCGGCGTGGTCGTCGGCGTGTTCGTGCAGCCCGAAGTGCCGAACGCGGTGGTGCCGTACCTGCCGATCGCGGTGGTGGCGGCGCTGGACGCGGTGTTCGGCGGCGTGCGGGCGATGCTGGACGGGATCTTCGACGACAAGGTCTTCGTGGTCTCGTTCCTGTCGAACGTCGTGGTGGCGGCGCTGATCGTGTTCCTGGGCGACCAGCTGGGCGTCGGGTCGCAGCTGTCCACCGGCGTGGTGGTCGTGCTGGGCATCCGGATCTTCTCGAACGCGGCGGCGATCCGTCGGCACGTGTTCAGGGCGTAGGGAGCGGCTGTGAGCGAGGAGAAGGAGCCGCGGGAGCGGGACGAGCAGGAGGCGGGCGAGCGGGCCGAGGAGTTGCCGGCCGCCGCCCGGGCCGAGGCCGAGGCCGGGTCCGGCGCCGGGGTCGGGGCCGAGGCCGGGGAAGCACCGCAGGACACGCCCGGGAACGCGGACGGGGACGCGGAGGCCGACGCGGCGGCGGAGCGGCCCGGGCCGGCGCTGGTGGCGGCGGCCGTCCCGCGGGAGCCGGTGCCGCTGCCGTCGGACGGGCGGACCCGGCTGAAGGCGGCGGTGTGGCCGCCGCGGGTGTCGCGGGGTCAGCTGGTGGTGGCGCTGCTGCTGTTCGCGCTGGGGCTGGCGCTGGCCATCCAGGTGCGCTCGACCAACGACCACAGCGAGCTGCGCGGGGCCCGGCAGGAGGACCTGGTGCGGATCCTCGACGAACTGGACGGCAAGCAGCAGCGTCTCCAGTCGGAGAAGACGCAGCTCGAACAGTCCCTGGCCCAGTTGGAGAACTCCTCCAACCAGGCCAAGGAGGCCCAGGAGCAGACCCGGAAGAAGGCGGCCGAGCTGGGCGTGCTGGCCGGGACGGAGCAGGCGACCGGTCCGGGCATCGTGCTGACGATCGATGATCCCCAAGGGCAGGTGAAGGCGGATATGCTGCTGGACACCCTGCAGGAACTCCGAGCTGCGGGGGCGGAGGCGATTCAGATCAACGACGTGCGGGTGGTGGCCGGCACCTACTTCACCGACAACTCGTCGGGCGGCGGCGTCCGGATCGACGGGAAGGACGTCTCGCAGCCGTTCCGCTTCACCGTGGTGGGCAACCCGCAGGACCTCGCCCCGGCGCTGAACATCCCCGGCGGGGTGGTCCGCAGCCTGGAGAACCACCAGGCGCGGGCGACCATCGTTCAGCAGCAGAAGGTACTGGTAGACGCGTTGGCCACGCCGAAGCCGCTGCAGTACGGCAAGCCGGCGGCGAAGTGACGGGGCGCGCTCCGTACGGTTCGTCAGCTGCGGGCAACCCCCGGTGGTGGGTTTCCGCGGCGGGTCGGCGACACTGGGTCCTACCGTTCGTCAGTCTCCGGTCCGATGCCGGTCCCACCGCCACACCGAGCCTTGAACCCTGCCCCGCGGGCGGTTCTGTCACACGCAAGGGGATTCGCCCGTGAGTTTTTTCTCGAAGCTGTTCGGCCGCAACAAGAAGGCGGCCGAGGCGCCGACCGCGCGCTACCGGCAGGAGGACGCCGGGGTGCCGTCGATGCGTCCGGCGCCGGACGGGCAGCGTCCGATGTACCGGGACGACGTGACCCAGGGCGCGGGCATCCCGACCGGGCAGTTCGACGCGGGCTACGGCGCGTCGGTTGATTCGGCGGGCGGGCCGCGCATAGGTTTCCCGGCAGGACCCTCAACCTCCGGTGGAGGGTTTGCCCCGGACCCCTATGCCGGGCACGTCCAGTCGGGTGTGCCGCGCCAGGAGGCTGTGAACATGGCTGGCACCAGCCCGTGCCCGCGGTGCGGGAACCAGAACCCGGCGCAGGCCCGTTTCTGCTCGAACTGCGGGACCCAGCTGCGTGGCGGCGGTTTCCCGGAGGGCGCGGTGGAGACCACCTCGACCATCTCGATCTCCGGCATCGAGTCGTACGACCCGACGGCGACCTCGACGGGCGCCACCCCGGCCCTGTCGGCCGAGGTGATGGCGGCGATCGACGCGCTGCCGCCGGGCTCGGCGCTGCTGATCGTGCAGCGCGGCCCGAACTCGGGCAGCCGGTTCCTGCTGGACTCGGACGTGACCACGGCGGGGCGCCACCCGCAGGGTGACATCTTCCTAGACGACGTGACGGTGTCGCGTCGGCACGTGGAGTTCCGTCGGCAGCACGACGGCGGCTTCTCGGTCGCGGACGTGGGCAGCCTGAACGGCACCTACGTGAACCGGGAGCGGATCGACGAGGTGCTGCTCAGCAACGGCGACGAGGTGCAGATCGGGAAGTACCGGCTGGTGTTCTTCGCCAGTCACCACCGGGGGTACTGACCACTTCTCCGTTTGGAGCCCGAGTGACCCCACAGATTCCTACCCCGTCCCTCGGGTCCTCGCCCGTGCCGGCCTCGCGCCGCACGGGCGAGGCGCGCCGGCGGGGTGACGAGCTGCTGTCGATCGGCGCGGTGCTGGCCTTCCTGCGGGACGACTTCCCGGAGGTGACGATCTCCAAGATCCGGTTCCTGGAGGCGGAGGGCCTGGTCGAGCCGCAGCGCACCCCGTCCGGCTACCGGAAGTTCTCGGCGGCGGACGTGGAGCGGCTGGCGTACGTGCTGCGCATGCAGCGTGACCACTACCTGCCGCTGCGGGTGATCCGCGAGCACCTGGACGCGATCGAGCGCGGCGAGCAGCCGCCGGCGCTGCCGGGGGCGGAGTCCCGTCCGGGGCCGCTGGAGGAGGCGGACCGGGAGCTGGCGGCCGCGGCCGCGGTGGCCGGCGGGGTGCGGCTGGGCCGGGCCGAGCTGATCGCGGCGGCCGAGGCGCAGGAGCGCGAGCTCGTCGAGTGGGAGGCGTACGGCCTGGTGCAGCCGGGCCCGGACGGCGGGTACGACGGCGAGGCGCTGCAGATCGCGCGGCTGGTGGCGGAGCTGGGCCGGTTCGGCCTGGAGCCGCGGCACCTGCGGGCGATGAAGGCGGCGGCCGAGCGCGAGGTGGCGCTGGTGGAGCAGGTGGTGGCGCCGCTGCGGCGGCACCGCAACCCGCAGACCCGGGCGCACGCGGAGGCGACGGCGCGGGAACTGGCCACCTTGTCGGTGCGGCTGCACGCGGCGATGGTGCAGGCGGGGCTGCGGGCCCGGTCCTGAACGGCCGGTGTCGGACGGGCGGGCGGCGGTCCTGATCGCGGTGGCCGCTGCCTGCTGCGCTTTCCTATCGGGGGCGCGCGCCATAGGGTTGCTGGTGTGAATGAGCTCGACGTCGTGGGTGTCCGGGTGGAGATGCCCTCCAACCAGCCGATCGTGCTGCTGCGGGAGGTCGGCGGTGACCGCTACCTGCCGATCTGGATCGGGCCGGGCGAGGCCACCGCCATCGCCTTCGCCCAGCAGGGCATGACGCCGGTGCGCCCGTTGACGCACGACCTGTTCAAGGACGTGCTCGGTGCGCTCGGCCAGCAACTGACCGAGGTGCGGATCAACGATCTGCGGGACGGGGTCTTCTACGCGGAACTGGTGTTCACCGGTGGTGTCGAGGTGAGCGCGCGCCCCTCGGACGCGATAGCGCTGGCGCTGCGCACCGGTACGCCGATCTACGGGAGCGAGGAGGTGCTGGCGGAGGCCGGCATCTCGATCCCGGACGAGCAGGAGGACGAGGTCGAGAAGTTCCGGGAGTTCCTGGACCAGGTCTCGCCGGAGGACTTCGGCGGCGGTCCGCAGTAGTTCCGGGGCCGGGCGCGGCCGGCGTCCCGCTGCGGCCGGGTCGGTCGGGCGGGGCTCCGGTGCGCTAGCCCGGTCGGCCGCGGGTCGCAACTCGGTTGGGCCGGAAATCCGTTCTGCTACCCACACATGGGGCACGAATAACCACTCGATGGGGTGAAGTTTGCGGAAGCCCCCGGCGTGGCGATCGTTGACGGTGCTTGGGCGACTGCCTACCGTCAGGTGATGGCCCGCCGGACGGGCCACCCGCAGCCCGGGGCCCGCTGGGGCTCCTGCGGGTCCCGTGGGGCCTTGGGCGGAATGGACGGAGGTTGGCGATGAGCGGCACCGGCGACGAGACGCGTTCCGGAGCGCTGTGCGCGGTGCACGTGCCGCGGGCCGGCCGTGCCCTGATCGGGCGGCCCTGGCGGCCCGAGCCCGAGGCCGAGGAGCTGCCGAGGCTCGGCCGCTTCCCGGCCGTCCAGCCCGGGCAGCCCGCGATCGAGCGGCTCGCCCCGACGTCCGCGCTGGTCGGCTACCGCGGGCCGACGGCCTGCGCCGCCGCCGGCATCACCTACCGGCAGCTCGACTACTGGGCGCGCACCGGCCTGCTGGAGCCCTCGGTGCGCTCGGCGTACCCGGCCGGGGCGCAGCGCCTGTACAGCTTCCGGGACATTCTGCTGCTGAAGATCGTCAAGCGGCTGCTGGACGCGGGCGTGTCGCTGCAGAACATCCGAGTGGCCGTCACCCACCTGCAGTCCGCCGACCGGGCGGACCTGACCGGGCTGACCCTGATGTGCGACGGCGCGACGGTCTACGAGTGCACCTCGCCGCAGCAGGTCGTCGACCTGCTGAACGGCGGCCAGGGCGTGTTCGGCATCGCGGTCGGCGCGGTCTGGCAGGAGCTGGAGAGCACGCTGGGGCGGCTGCACGGCGAGCGCACCGACACCGGCGAGACGCTGGTCGGCAACGACCCGGGCGACGAGCTGGCGCAGCGCCGCAACCGCGCGGTCTGAGCCGGCCCCGGCCGGGGAACCGCCGGGGGCGTCCCGTTCGTCCTGGCCGGTGTGTCGACGATCTTGAGGTGCGCGGGGCGGCGGGCCCGGGCCGGGTGGCTGGCGGTGCGGCCGGCGGACCGGCGGCGCCAGCGCCGCTGGTTCCAGGCGGTGGTGCTCTGCTCGGTGCTGGGGCTGGCGCCGAGCGCCTGGCTGTACCTGGCCGAGTCCGCGAAGGTCGGTACGGTGGCCGGCGCGCCCGAGGCCCCCGTCGCCGTGGTGTTCGGCGCCGGGCTGATGGACGGCGAGCCCTCCCCGTACCTGGCGCACCGGCTGGACGCGGCGCTGGAGCTGTACCGGGCGCACAAGGTGCGGGCGATCCTGGTGACCGGCGACAACGGCACCGTCCAGTACGACGAGACCGACGCGATGCGCGCCTACCTGATCGAGCGCGGGGTGCCCGCGGTGCGGGTGGTGGGCGACTACGCGGGCTTCGACACCTGGGACTCCTGCAGCCGGGCGCACCGGATCTTCGGCGTGGACCGGGCGCTGCTGGTCAGTCAGACCTTCCACGTCCGGCGGGCGCTGGCGCTGTGCCGGGCCGCCGGGATCGACTCGTACGCGGTCGGGGTGGAGGAGCGGCACGACACCACCTGGGAGTACGGCGGGCTGCGGGAGATCGGCGGCGCGGTGAAGGCGGCGGCGAACGTGCTGCTGCGGCCGGACCCGACGCTGCTGGGGCCGCGGGAGGACGGGGTGGCCCGGGCGCTCGCGGACGCGGAGGCGGACGGGGGAACGGGCGGGGGCGCCGACGCGGGTGCCGGCCCGAACGGGTAGGCGGCGGGAATGTCAGTACGACGCGGGATGATCGGACGGTGCGGACCGTGCCGAGCATCATCCACCTCGACATGGACGCCTTCTTCGCCGCGGTGGAGCAGGCGTCCAAGCCGAGCCTGCGCGGCAAGCCCGTCATCGTCGGCGGCCTGGGCGGGCGCGGCGTGGTCTCCACCGCCTCCTACGAGGCCCGCAGGTTCGGCGTGCACTCGGCGATGCCGATGGCGCAGGCCCGCCGGCTCTGCCCGAACGCGGCGTTCCTGACCGGCCGGTTCGACGCGTACCGGGCCAACAGCGAGATCGTGATGGCCCTGCTGCGGGAGCGCTCCCCGCTGGTCGAGCCGCTCAGCCTGGACGAGGCGTTCGTCGACCTGGAGGCCGGGCCGTACGGGCCCGCGCTGGCCGCCGCGACCACGCCGGCCGAGGGGGCGCAGCTGGTGCTGGCCGTGGCCGAGGACCTGCGGGCGGACATCGTGGAGCGCACCGGGCTGACCGCGTCGGTCGGCGTGGCCGGGTCCAAGCTGATGGCCAAGATCGCCTCCGAGCGGGCCAAGCCGGACGGGCTGGTGCTGATCGAGCCCGGCTCCGAGCGGTCGGTGCTCGCCCCGATGCCGGTGCGCGCGCTGCCCGGGATCGGTCCCGCCACCGAACAGGCGCTGCGCCGGGCCGGGTTGACCACGGTGGCGGACCTGGCGGAGGCCGGGTTCGAGGAGCTGGTCGGGCTGCTCGGGAAGGCGCACGGCGCGGGCGTGTTCCAGATGGCGATCGGCTGGGACGAGCGGCCGGTGGTGCCGGACCGGGACGCCAAGTCGGTGTCGGTGGAGGACACCTTCGAGGTCGACCTCGCCGACCGGGAGCGGATCCTGCAGGAGATCGAGCAGCTCGCCGCGAGGTGCGTGCGCCGGCTGCGGGCGGCCGGGCGCTCCGGGCGGACGGTGGTGCTGAAGGTCCGCCGGTTCGACTTCTCCACGCTGACCCGCTCCGAGACGCTGCGCGGGCCGACGGACGACGAGGAGGTGGTCGCGGCGACGGCGCGCCGGCTGGCGACGCAGGTCGACGTGACGGGCGGGGTGCGGCTGCTGGGCGTCGGCGTGGCCCAGCTCGCGGACTACACCCAGGAGGACCTGTTCGCCCAACTGGAGCGGGAGGAACGGGAGTCGGGCACGGCGGCGGTGGTCGAGGAGACGGTCGAGGAGGTGGTGCGGGTCGACCCGGCGGCCCGCCGCTGGTGGCCCGGGCAGGACGTGACGCACCGCGAGTTCGGGCCCGGCTGGGTGCAGGGCAGTGGGGTCGGGCGGGTGACGGTGCGCTTCGAGACGCCGTACTCGGGGGTGGGCCGGGTCCGGACGTTCGCGGTGGGCGACGAGGAGCTGGAGGCTTCGGGGGCGCTGCCGCTCAGGTCTCCGGCGGGGGAGGGGGCGGGGTGAACGCGGTGGCGGGGGGCGGTTCACCGCGCTGCCGGGGCGGGCGGACAGCACGGGTCCCCCGCACCGATGCCCTTGGTGCGGGGGACCCGTGGCTGCTCGCGTGTGTCCAGGACGCGAGGGACGCCGTCAGGCGTCGGTCTTGGTGAGGGCCGGGGCGGCCTGCTCGGCGGGGAGGACGGGGGCGGGCCGGCCGGCGCGGATGGCGAACGGGACGGCGGCGGCGACCAGGCACATCGCGCCGGCCACCCAGAAGGCGTTCTGGTAGGCGCCCTCGGTGGGCAGCTGCACGGGGAGCGGCAGCTTGAGGGTGTTGCCGGTGAGGATCGCGCTCATCACGGCGGTGCCGATCGCGCCGCCGACGGTGCGCAGCACGGCGTTCATGCCGTTGGCGATGCCGGACTGCTCGGCGGGGACGGCGCCGTTGATGTAGGCGGGCATCGCGGCGTAGGCCAGGCCGACGCCGAGGCCGAAGACCGCGGAGGAGAAGTAGAGGTCGAACTCGGCGCCGTGGCGCAGCGCCAGGTAGGCCATCGAGACGGCGCCGAGGAAGCCGCCGAGGACCAGCGGGAGGCGGGGGCCGCGGCGGGCGATCAGCAGGGCGCCGAGCGGGGCGGCGACCATCGAGCCGATCGCGGAGGGCAGCAGCATGATGCCGGCGTGCAGGACGGTGGCGGTGAAGCCGTAGTGGGCGAGCTGCTCCGGGGTCTGCGCGAAGTTGCTGATCACCATGAACGAGCCGTACATGCCGAAGCCGATCAGCAGGCCGGAGAGGTTGGTGAAGGCGACGGCGGGGCGGGCCATCATCGACAGGTCGACCAGCGGGTGGGCGACCTTGGACTCGACGAGCAGCCAGACCAGGGCGATCACCGCGGCGGCGGCGAACAGGCCGAGGGTGCGGGTGGACGTCCAGCCCCAGTGGTTGCCCTGGCTGACGGCGATCAGCAGGGCGGAGAGCCAGCCGGCCAGGGTGAGGGCGCCGAGCGGGTCGGCGCCGCCCTCCTTGTCGGTGACCGGGTCGGCGGGCACCCGCAGGACCACCAGGGCGACGGCGACCAGGCCGAAGACCAGGCCCATCCAGAAGATCGACTTGTAGCTCCAGTGCTCCAGCAGCAGGCCGGTGGCGACCAGGCCGAGGCCGGAGCCGACGCCCATCGAGGCGGAGATCGCGGCGACGCCGCCGGTGACCTTGTGCCGGGGCAGCTCGTCGCGGACGATGCTGATCGCCAGCGGCAGCACGCCGCCGCCCGCGCCCTGCAGCACCCGGGCCACCACCAGCCAGGTGAAGGAGTGGGTGCCCACCGCGAGGGCGGAGCCGAGCACCAGGCCGGCCAGCGAGACCAGCAGCATGGGCTTGCGGCCGCGCAGGTCGCCGAAGCGGCCCAGCAGCGGGGTGAGGACCGCGGCGGACAGCAGGTTGGCGGTCATCAGCCAGGTGACGCTGGAGCCCGAGACGTTCAGCTCGCGGGCCAGGCCCGGCAGGATCGGGACGACCGCGGTCTGCACCACGCTGAACGCCAGCATGGCCAGGATCAGGGCGGGCAGGACCCGGGCGCTGGTGGGCTTGCTGGCCGTGGGGGTGGGCTGTGGTGCCTCACTCACGGGGACTCCTCCGACAGGTTGCTTCAGACAGGCGATAGTGCATGAACTGAAGTAACGATGTCGGGAGATGCTTAAGCATGTCAAATATCGATCGGTGAAGCTTTGGCAAAGCGCCCGGCCCCGGACCGCCGGAGCGGACCGGGGCCGGGCGGCCGGCGCGCCGTCAGGAACGCAGCGGCTCCGGGCGGGTGTGCTCCGGGCCGCCGTTCGCGGCGGCCTGCTGGGCCCGGGCCGCCGCCGGCGACTGCGGCTGCGCGTTCCACGGCTGGCGCTGCTGCGGCGCCTCGCCGTCCCCGACCGCACCGGAGGTCGCGTCGTGCACCTCCACCTGCTCGCGGCGCAGCTCCTCGCGGACCACCTCCTCCTCGGTGTACCGCTCCACCACCAGGCGCACCCGCTCGATCGGCGCCAGGTACTTGCGCACCACCGGGCGCTCCTCGTGCAGGGTGACCTCCTCGACCGCCTCGGCGATCTCCTGCTCGCTCAGCGCCGCCCGCTCCGCGTCCGACACCGGGATCCGCTCCACCCGCACCCGCTCGCGCACCACCGGCACCCGGCGCTCCACCTGCTCGGTGGTCACGTACTTGCGCAGCCGGGTGGTGCCCACCTCGTGCCACTCGGTGCTGATGTCGATCCGCTCCTCGCGGCAGGTGATCTCCACCGGCGCGGTCGGCGCCACCGCCGCCCGGCCCTCCGCCCGGTCCTCCGCCAGGCCCTCCGTCCGGCCTTCGGCTCGGTCCTCCGTCCGGTCCTCCGCCCGGGTCGACGGCCGGGACTGCTGCCCGGTCGGCGCGGGCGCGGCCTTCGCCGCCGCGAAGGCGGCCGGGGCGGCCGGGGCGGCCGGGCGCGCGGGGGGGCCGGGAGCACCGGAGGCTCCGGAAGCAACCGAAGCCCCCCCCTCCCCGGCCTTGGACAGGTCGGGTGCCTCGGCCCAGCCCCGGGCGCCGGGG
>NZ_JBSGET010000203.1:0-10524 GCF_053603035.1 Kitasatospora sp. NPDC004272
ACCGCGGCCGGGGGGCCGCGGTGACCACCGCCGGGTGCGTCCGGGCGGGCCGGCCGTCCGACGAACCGCGCTGAACCGGGAGTTGAGGACGCGGATCGTCGGGAGGTCCTCGACCAGGTCGGGGCCCTTGACGGCGGCCAGGTCGGTCCCCCACCACTCGTGCGGCGCCCGGCCGGGGCGAAGCAGGGGTCGAGGGGGGTCGGCAGACCGCGGGAGTCCGCGGGCGCGGGTGGTGGTGCCGGTGCGGCGCCGGCCGCGGGGGCGGTGGTCCGCGCGGGGTCGGATTCCCGGTCCGGGACGGTCAGTTGGCGCTGTGGGCGTCGATCAGCTCGTCGTGCCGGTCCCGCTCCCGGTCGGGGGCGGGGCGCCAGCCCTTGCTGACCTCGTCGAGGTAGTCGGAGACCGAGTCCCGGTTGCGGATCAGGCAGTTGATGCGTTCGGTCATCCGGTCGCGTTCGCGGCGCAGGGTGTCGAGCATCTCGGGGGTGGCGTCGGGGAAGTGGATGGTTCGGGGCTTGTCCAGGCAGGGCAGAATCTGTTTGATGATCCTGATGGGCAGTCCGGCGTCGAGGAGGCCGCGGATCTGCATCACGCGGTCGACGAAGCGTTCGTCGTACTCCCGGTAGCCGTTGGGCATCCGGGCGGAGACGATCAGCATCTGCTCCTCGTAGTAGCGGAGCAGGCGGCGGGAGGTGTTGGTCCGTTCGGACAGCTCCCCGATGCGCATGTGACCCACCTCACACCAGATCCGGTTGACCCTCACATATATGTGAGGGTTCAAACATAGCCGCCATGAGCACACAGTCGCCAGTGGACACTCCGACCGCGGCAGGCGACGGCGAGCAGGCGGAGAGCCGGAAACTCCCGATCCTGGCGCTGTTGGCCCTGACCACCGCGGTCTTTATCACCTCCCTGACCGAGACCCTACCGGCGGGCGTGCTGCCCGCGATGAGCGCCGACCTGGGGGTCAGCGAGTCGGCGATGGGGCAGTCTGTGACGATCTACGCGATCGCCACCGCACTCACCGCGATCCCGCTGACCGTGGCCACCGCGGCGTGGCGCCGCAAGCGGCTGCTGCTGACCGCGATGGTGGCGTTCGCGGTGGCCAACACCGTCACGGCGCTGTCCACCGACTACGTGCTGACCATGGCGGGCCGGTTCGTCGCGGGCGTGGCGGCCGGCCTGGCCTGGGCGCTGCTGGCCGGGTACGCCCGCCGGATGGCGCCGGTGCCGCTGCAGGGCAAGGCGATCGCGATCGTGATGACCGGCATCCCGGTCGCGCTGTCGCTCGGGGTCCCGGCGGGCACCTTCGTGGGCCGGGTGTTCGACTGGTGGGTCGCGTTCCTGGCGATGTCGGT
This sequence comes from Kitasatospora sp. NPDC004272, assembly GCF_053603035.1. Lineage (NCBI taxonomy): Bacteria > Bacillati > Actinomycetota > Actinomycetes > Kitasatosporales > Streptomycetaceae > Kitasatospora > Kitasatospora sp. NPDC004272. The sequence goes on from NZ_JBSGET010000203.1 coordinate 1,359, forward strand.
GCTGGCCGTGGTCGTCATCGGCTGGATCGCGGCGACCGTCCCCGACCACCCGGGCCAGCGGCCCGAGGGCCGGACCCGGATCCTCGGCGCGCTCTCGGTGCCCGGCGTGACGCCGGTGCTGTTCGTGACGCTGGTCTTCGTGCTGGCCCACACCGTGCTGTACGCGTACGTCGCGACCTTCCTCGACCACCTGGGCATGGAGAAGTCCACCGACCTGGTGCTGCTGGTCTTCGGCGTCACCTCGATGCTGAGCATCTGGATCGTCGGCGCCCGGATCCACCGCCAGCTGCGGGTCCTGACGATCGGCAGCGCGCTGCTGGTCGCGGTCGCGGCGCTGCTGCTGGGGCTGCTGTCCGGCACCCACGCGCTGGTGTACGTCGCGGCGGCGCTCTGGGGCCTGGGCTGGGGCGGCGTGCCGACCCTGCTGCAGACCGCGGTGGGCGACGCGGGCGGCGAGCAGGCGGACGCCGCGCAGGCGATGCTGGTCACCCTGTGGAACGTGGCGATGGCGGCCGGCGGTGTGATCGGCGGCCTGCTGCTGGACGGGATCGGCGCCGAGTCCTTCCCGTGGACGGTGCTGATCCTGCTGCTCCCGGTGCTGGGCGTGGTGGTCTCCGCCAGGTCGCACGGCTTCCCGGCCCGGCGCGGATGACGGGCCGTCAGGAGGCCCTGGGCGCGGGACGGTCGCCGTCCCGCGCCTTCGGGCCGTGCCACGCCTTCGGGCCGTCCCGCGCCTTCGGTCCGCGCCGCGCCGTGGCCGGGCTCGGCTGTCCCCGGCGGCCCGCCGCCGCCGATCCGGACCGAATACCCCGCTGAGCCACCGCACACCGCACAGGAGACAGTCCGCCGTGACAGTGAAACCCCTGAAGCAGATCCACCTCGCCGCCCAACTCCCCAGCGTCCAGCACACCGTGATCTGGTCGGACCCGTCCGCCGGGAGCCAGATCGCCTTCGACTCCTTCGCCCGCCTCGCGCGCACCGCCGAGCGCGGCAAGTTCGACTTCTTCTTCCTCTCCGAGGGCCTGCGGCTGCGCGAGCACAAGGGCCGGGTGCTGGACCTCGACGTCGCGGGCCGCCCCGAGGCGCTGACCGTGCTCAGCGCGCTGTCCGCCGTCACCACGCACCTCGGGCTGGCCGCGACGGTCAACTCCACCTTCAACGAGCCGTACGACGTGGCCCGGCGGGTGGCCACCCTGGACCACCTGAGCGGGGGCCGGGCCGCCTGGAACGTGGTGACCAGCAACGACGCGTTCACCGGCGAGAACTTCCGGCGCGGCAGCTTCCTGGACGAGGCCGACCGCTACACCCGGGCCGCCGAGTTCCTGCACACCGCACGGGAGTTGTGGGACAGCTGGCGTCCCGGCGACTTCCGGGCGGACGCCGCCGCGGGCGAGTTCGTCCGGCCGGGGGCGGGCCGGTTCGCCCACCGGGGGCAGCACTTCGACATATCCGGCCGGTTCAGCACCCCGGCGGGCCCGCAGGGCCACCCGGTGATCATCCAGGCCGGCGACTCGCCCGAGGGGCGGGAGTTCGCGGCCGCCGACGCCGACGTCATCTTCAGCCGGCACGCCGACCTGGCGGGCGGCCGGGCCGCCTACCGGGACGTCAAGGCCCGGCTGGCCAAGTACGGCCGCGACCCGGAGGACCTGAAGATCATCCCGTCGGTGAGCTACGTGCTGGGCGACACCCCGGCGGAGGCCGCCGAGCGTGCCGACGAGGTCGCCCGCGCGCAGGTGAGCCCGCAGACCGCGCTGATGCTGATGGAGGCGGCCTGGGGCCGCGACCTGTCCGGCTACGACCCGGACGGCCCGCTGCCGGACGTCGACCCGGTGCCGGAGAGCGTCGTCACCAAGGGCCACAACCTGTACCGCAGCCGGGGCCGCGAGGAGACCGTCCGGCACTGGCGCAAGACCGCCGAGGAGCGCGGGCTGAGCATCCGGGAGCTGATCACCGAGGTCACCGCCCGGCCCACCTTCGTCGGCACGCCGCGCCAGGTCGCCGACGCGATGAACGAGTTCGTGCAGAGCGACGCCGCCGACGGCTTCGTCTTCTCCCCGAACACGGTGCCCGGCGGGCTGGACGAACTGGTCGACCGGGTGGTGCCGCTGCTCCAGGAGATGGGCGTCCACCGCGCCGACTACACCGGCCCCACCCTGCGCGACCACCTGGGCCTGAAGCCCGCCCGCCGCCACTTCGAGGAGACCCCGTGACCCACCTGCACCTCGCGGTCGCCCTGGACGGCACCGGCTGGCACCCCGCCGCCTGGCGCGAACCGGACGCCCGCCCCGCCGAGATCCTCACCGCCCGCTACTGGGCCGACCTGGTCCTGGAGGCCGAGCGCGGCCTGCTCGACTTCGTCACCGTCGAGGACACCCTGGGCCTGCAGACCTCGGCCTTCCACCGGCCCGACGACCGCACCGACCACGTCCGGGGCCGGCTGGACGCCGTCCTGCTGACGGCCGCGCTCGCCCCGCTGACCTCGCGCATCGGGCTCGTCCCGACCACCAACGTCACCCACACCGAGCCGTTCCACCTCGCGATCGGCATCGCCTCGCTCGACCACGCCAGCCTGGGCCGGGCCGGCTGGCGCCCGCAGATCACCTCCCGGGCCGCCGACGCCGCGCACTTCGGCCGCCGCACCACCCCGCAGCTGACCGACGAGGACGTCACGGACTCCGAGCTGATCGCCGCCCGGCTGCGCGGCCTCTTCGGCGAGGCCCACGAGGTGGTCGAGGCCGTCCGGCGGCTCTGGGACAGCTGGGAGGACGACGCGGTGATCCGCGACACCGCCACCGGCCGCTACCTGGACGGCGCCAAGGTGCACCACGTCGACTTCGAGGGCGAGCACTTCTCGGTCCGCGGCCCCTCGATCACTCCGCGCCCGCCGCAGGGCCAGCCGGTGGTGACCGTGCTCGCCCATGCCAGCACCCCGTACGAGCTGGCCGCCGCCGGGGCGGACGTCGTGTTCGTCACCCCGCAGTCCCGCCCGGACGCGGTGGCCAGGCTCGGCGCGTTCGAACAGGCCCGGCAGCGCTTCGAGCGGCCCGCCGCGGAGCCGATCCGGGCCTTCGCCGACCTGGTGGTCTTCCTGGACGAGGAGCCGGGCCGGGCCGCCGAGCGCAAGCAGCGCCTCGACGAGGCGGACGGCGCCGTCTTCGGCTCGGACGCCCTGGTCTTCACCGGCACCCCCGCCGAACTCGCCGACCTGCTGCTGGACTGGCGCGGCACCGGCCTGGACGGCTTCCGGCTGCGGCCGGGCGCGCTGCCGCACGACCTCACGGCGATCACCCGCGGCCTGGTGCCCGAACTCCAGCGGCGCGGCGCGTTCCGCACCGCCTACGAGGCGGACACCCTGCGCGGGCTGCTCGGCCTGCCCCGCCCGGCCAGCCGCTACGCCCGGGCCGGCGCGGAGGGCTGAGCGGAGCCGGGGGAGCCGGAGGGGGCCGGACCGGTCCCAATACGGGGGATTCAACTTCAAACATTTCCATTGAGACGGCTGGATGAATGATTCCGGGCGCGGTCCCCAGCGGACCGCGCCCGGAATCATTGCCGCCGTGTGAAATCAGGCGGAGCCGTTCGGTCCGAACCGGTACCAATTCGGACAGATTCCCGTGGAGAACGGCCGGTCCGCGCCCGGCGGGCGCCGGCATTGCTTGCCCTCGGCGGTACCGGGTGTCAGGATATGGGCGAATCGCACGCGGAACGGACAGAATTCCCACGGGCATCTCCCGTCACAGCAGCCCCGTCCGGGTCCGGTGCCGGAACCCGTTGGAATCCTCAGGGGAGCAGGTCCGATGCACACTCGCCGCGACCGGGCCGCCGGGCCCACCGCGCGATGTCGCGCCGGTCGATGACCTGATCCCGGCCCCGCCGACCGCCCCTCCAGAGCGCGCCGGGGCCCCTCCGTGCCGTGATGCGACCGTTTATGGAGAGGACGAACGACGTGGTACGCGTGCTGTTGGTCGGAGACCATTCCGCCGTGATCGAATCGGTCCTCTACCGCCTTTTGCGAAAGGGGTACCAGGCCCGGATCGCCGACACCGGACGGGAGGCGCTGGAAATGATCCGCGACGTCGACCTGGTGCTGCTCGACCTCGACCTCCCCGATATCGAGGGGGTCGAGGCCTGCCGGCGGCTGCGGGCCTCCGGCACCACGCCCGTCATCGCCTTCGCGGCCAGCGGCCGCGAGCCGGACCGGGTGCTCGCCCTGCAGGCCGGCGCGGACGACTGCGTGACGAAGAGCTGCCCCCCGCAGGAGATCGTGGCCCGGATCGAGGCGGTGATGCGCCGCACCCGGACCCCCGCCCCGGCCCCCGGGGAAGCCGCCGTGCGGGACATCTCGCTGCGCCCGCTGCACATCAACGGCCGCACCCGCGAGGTGCGGGTGGACGGCCGGGTGGTGAACGTCACCGCGAAGGAGTTCGAGCTGCTCTACGTGCTGGCGTCCAACCCGGGCGCGGTGGTCTCCCGCAAGGAGCTGATGGCGAAGGTCTGGGAGAGCGACTGGACGGAGTCCAGCCGGACCATCGACACCCACGTCAGCAGCCTGCGCGGCAAGCTCGGCGGCAACCAGTGGATCATCACCGTGCGCGGCGTCGGCTACCGGATCGGCAGTGGTTGAGTCCGGCGCGCCAGCCGGCGCAGCAGCGGGTGGTCCCCGGGGTCGCCCGGGTCGGTGCCCGTCGCGCGCAGCGCCCACCAGACGCCGGCCAGGTTCGAGCTCAGCAGCACCCGCTCCGGGCCGGTGTCGAGCGCGGCGAGGGCGTCCAGGGTGAACATCCCGGTGCCGGTGAACAGCAGCGCCGCGTCCTCGGGCACCCGCTGCCGGCGCAGTTCGGCCAGCAGCCCCCCGGTGGTCACCGTGTACGGGTCGTACCGGCCGTCGGTGGACACCTGCACCACCCGCTCGACGGCGAGGCCGGCCCGCTCCCAGTAGGAGCGGGAGAGGTCGGTCAGCCAGGGCTCGTAGGGGGAGACCATGGTCAGCCCGGTCAGGCCGAGGGCCCGGCAGGCGTCCAGGGTGGCCAGGGCGGAGGAGCGCACCGGGAAGCCGGTGCGGGCGGTGAGCTCCGCGCAGAGCTCCAGGTCGCCGTCGGGCCCGTACAGGTAGTGCGAGGCGCTGCAGGCCACCACCGCGGCGTCCAGCGGCAGCCGGCCGAACCCGGCCAGCACGTCCGGCAGCACCTCGTTGTAGGTGTCCAGCATCTCCCGCAGGGTGCTGCCCGGGGTGGTCGGGAAACGCGTGGTGTGCAATTTCGGGCCGCGGCCCAGGAGCCGGGCGTACTCCGGTTCGGCGTTGGGGTTCTCCGGAGGAACGACCAGCCCTATCCGGGGTGCGGAAGGAATGCCCATGGCGATGTCACCCGTCGGTCGGAGGTATTCCTCCCAGGCTATTGCCGGGTGTCCGCGCGGACACTACGGGAAACCGTAGCGGCGGGTGTTCAGGCGCCCCGCTCCGGGAGGTCGGCGGTGATTTCCAGGACGTTCAGTGCGGGGGCCAGTTGGGCCCGCCGGCGAATGGCGAGCTTGCGGTAGATCCGGGTCATCTGGAGTTCCACCGCGCGGGTCGAGACCGACAGCGCGGCGGCGATCGCCCGGTTCGTCATGCCCGCCACCGCCATCGCCGCGACCCGCTCCTCGTGCGGGGTCAGCGGCCCGGCCGGGGCGGCCGGGCGGGGTGCGGGGGCGGGCGGCACCGGGAGCCCGCCGGTCGGCTGCCAGGCCCGCACCGCGAACCGGGTCACGGTGCGAAGGCGCAGGTAGGGGTCCTGTTCGAGGAGGCGCAGCACGGCCGCCCGGTCCGGGGCGCGGCACAGCAGCAGCTCCCCGGAGCCGTCCTGCCAGGGGCCGCCGGCGATCAGCACGCCCTCCCCGGCGAGGCCGTCCCAGTAGGCCCGGTGCTCCCGCAGGCCGCGCGGCGCGCCGCCCGCGCCGCCCGCGCCGTCGCGGAGGACCAGCTCGACAGCGAAGATCACCCGGGGCCTCCTCCCGTATTCCGGCGGGCGGCCCGCCGGACTCGGGGGAACGCTATCCCGGAATCCCGCCGGATTCGCCCCCTCTGACATTCGTCTGACATTCGGCAGGGAAGGTTGACAGAGCTCTGACACGGCGGATCTTGACCCCGGATCGGGGGAGCGGAGAGGCTTGTCACCGGCTTCACCGCACCGAACGGCAAAGATTCCGAACCATTCCCGACGTGAATGAGGAGTGAATACAATGGCACCTCCGGAGAGCGTCGAAGAACTTCCGGGAGAACTGCCCCGGATATCCGACGCCACCTTGCGCGACTCCGCCCACATGGCGGGTGTCGAGTTCGACGCGAAGGACGCCGCGGTCATCGCGGACCTGCTGGTGCGGACCGGCGTGGAACTGGTCGAGGTCGGCATGGTCTCCGGCCCCGACTCGGGCGACGCGGACCTGATCGGGTCCGTCCACGAGACCGTCGGGCCCGAGCGCTCCCTGACCCTGGTCATGGTCCGCGACCGCCGGCAGGTGGTGGGGGCACTGGACGAGGCGCTGCGGCTGGGCGTGAAGTCCGTGATGTTCTCGATCCCCACCTCCGAGGAGCACGCCCGGCTGAAACTGGCCTCGCCCAGCACCAAGTACCTGATCTCGCTGGCCCGCACCGCCATCGAGGAGGCCAAGAACCGGGGCTTCCACGTCACCTTCAGCGGTGAGGACGGTGCCCGCACGCCCAAGGAGCGGCTGGTGCCCTACGTGGCGGCCGGCTTCGAGGCGGGCGCCGACCGGTTCCGGCTCGCCGAGACGGTGGCCTGCCTGTCGCCCTGGCAGATGGAGTCGCTGATCGGGGAGATCACCGCGATCGACGGCTCCGAGATCGAGATCCACTCGCACAACATGCTGGGCATGGCGGTCGCCAACTCGCTGGCCGCCTACCGGGCGGGCGCGCGCTGGATCTCCGCCACGGCCGGCGGCATCGGCGAACGCGGCGGCAACGCCCCGCTGGCCGAACTGCTCACCTCGCTGCGGGTGGTGTACGGCGACACCCGCTTCGACCTCAGCCACCTCACCGAGCTCACCAACGCCGCCCTGCGCGGCGCCCGGCTCGGCCACGCCTTCCAGTCCGGCCCGACCGCCGCGCACGCCTTCGCCTACGAGCTGCCCGGCCAGCTGACCCACCCCGAGGCGTACGAGACCCTCCCGCCGGAGGTGGTGGGCAACGTCCGCGGCCTGCGGGTGCGGACCCGGCTCAGCACCCCGCTGGTCCGCTGGGCGCTCGGCGACGGCGCGGACCAGCTCGACCTGGCGGCCTTCACCGCCTGGCTCACCGAACGGCAGGCGCACGGCGAGGACCTGCTCGACCGGGACGCGATCCGCGCCGCGGCCGACCGGTACGCCGCCGCCTGAGCCGCTCCCGCACCGACCGCACCACCCCGCACCACCCCGTACCCACCGTTCCTGGTCCACCGACCCGAACCGACCCCGGAGAACACCATGTCCGTAGCCACGCTCACCGGTTCCTGCCCCGAGTGCGAGACCGACCTGACCACCCCGCCGCTGGTGCAGGGCGAGACCATCGCCTGCCCCGAGTGCCTGCTGACCCTGCGGGTCGAGGAGATCCAGGAGGGCCGGCTGAGCCTGCAGGCCGTCGAGGTCCAGCTGCGCGACTGGGGGCAGTGAGCCGATGACCCGAACCGTCGCCCTCGTCGCCGACCGGGTGGGCTGGGAAGAACGCCAGCTGATCGACACCGCCGCCGGCATCGGCCTGCACATCGAATGGGTCAACGACGAATCGCTGGCCCTGGGGGACCAGGACGCGGCCGCGCTGCGCGACCACGCCGCGGTCCTCGTCCGCAGCCGCAGCTACACCCGGGGCGGCCTCATCGCCACCCTCACCGAGGCGGCCCGGATCCGGACCCTGAACACCGCCTCCGCGATCCACGCCTGCGAGAACAAGCTCACCCTGCGCGCCCAGCTGCGGGCCGCCGGGGTGCCGGTGCCCGACTTCCGGCTGGTGCTCTCCCGGCGCGACTTCGAGAAGGCCCTGACCGAACTGCCGCCGCCCGTGGTGCTCAAGCCGGTCTTCGGCGGCATGGGCAAGCGGGTCACCCTGCTGCGCGACGCGGACACCGCGCAGTCCGTCTACGACTACGTCGAGGACCTCGGGCACGGGTTCGAACAGGCCAGCCTGGTCGAGCCCTACCTGGCCTCCGGCACCTCGCTGCGCTGCTTCACGGTCGGCCGCGAGACAGTCGCCATCGCCGAGTTCCGCAGCGCCGGCACCGACTGGCGCAGCAACGCCGCGCTCGGCAACCGCAACCGGGCCGTCGATCCGGACCCGGAGGTCCGCAAGACCGTCGACGGGGTGCTGGACGTGCTCGGCCCCGGCATCTACGGCATCGACCTGTTCGCCACGCCGGACGGCTACGTGGTCAACGAGGTCAACCACGCGCCCGCCTTCAAGGCGGTCGAGACCGCCACCGGGGTGGACGTCGCCGAGGCCGTCGCCCGCTACGTACGAGAGGTCGTCGCATGATCCGGGTCGGCATCGTCGGGGCTTCGGGCCTGGCCGGCGGCGAACTGATCAGACTGGTGCTCCAGCACCCGGAGTTGGAGCTGACCTTCCTGGGGGGCTCCTCCAGTGCGGGCCGGCGTCCGGCGGAGCTGCATCCGGGGTTGCGGCTGGATCTCGGGCTGACCATCGAGGAGCTCCCGGAGAGCCTGGCGGGCCGGTGCGACGTGGTCTTCCTGGCCACGCCGGCCCCGGCCTCGGCGCAGCTCGCCGCGCAACTGGCCGACCAGGTGCCCTGCGTGGTGGACCTCAGCGGGGCCTTCCGGATCCGCGATTTTGAGCTGCACCGGCGCTGGTACCCCAAGGTGCGGCGGGTGGAGGAGCTGGCCGACCGCTTCGTCTACGGCGTGCCCGAGCTGGTCGGCGACCAGCTCCCGGGGGCGGCGCTGATCTCGCTGCCCGGCTGCTTCGCCACCGCGATCACCCTCGGGCTCGCCCCGCTGGTGCTCTCGCTGGGCCTGGACCTGAAGACCGTGGTAGTGGACGGCAAGACCGGCTCCAGCGGCGGCGGCCTCGAACTGCGCACCGCCAACCTGCACCCGCTGCGCAACGGGGCCATCGCGCCCTACGCGCCGGCCGGGCACCGGCACGCGGCCGAGGTCAGGGACTTCCTGGAGCGGGGCAAGCCGGGCG
>NZ_JBSGET010000204.1:0-10495 GCF_053603035.1 Kitasatospora sp. NPDC004272
GGGGGGACCCTGTGGGAGAGTAGGACGCCGCCGAACAATCATTCATGAAAGGGCTCCAGCCGTCAGGCTGGGGCCCTTTCTGCATTTCCGGAACCTTTCGGGAGTTCCGAAGGGAAGCAGGGAGCAGGCGAACGAGTCCGGTCCGTGATCGTCGGACGGTTGTTTGGGCGGAGGGTTGGCGGCAGACTGCCCGTCATCAAGATTGGTCCAGACCATCGAGTGATGACGGAAGGACTTCGGGGGACATGCGAGCGGACGGGCGGGGTTCACCCGCCGGTGTGCGCCGGGCCGGGCAGCACGGGGTAGTGCTGGGGGCTGCGGCGGTGACGGTGTTGTTGGCGGTGGCCGTGTTGACGGCGTTGACGGCGCTGACGGCGAGTTCGGTGACGGAGGGGATGCGGAAGCGGTTGGAGGACGACCCGCGGTTGTCCGTCTCGGTGTCGGGGCGGTACGCGGAGGGCGCGGACGAGAAGGCGGACGCCCGGGTGCGGGCGGCGTTGCACCGGGCGCTGCCGGGGGTGTCGGCGCGGATCGAGGAGGTGCTGCACGTTTCGAACCCGTTGGCGGTGCAGTTGCCGGCGGGGTCGACGGTGGGGGCCTCGGCGGGGGTGGTGGCCTCGGGGCTGCCGTTGTCGCCGGTGGCGGTGGAGGACCCGCAGCGCTTCGCGCAGTTGGCGCAGGGCGACTGGCCCCGGGACGCGGGGCAGGTGGTGCTGTCGGAGCGGGCGGCGCGCTGGCTGGGGGTGTCGGTCGGGGCGACGATGCCGATGAAGAAGATCAACAAGTCGATGCCGGTGACGGTGAGCGGGGTGTACCGGCCGGTTCCGGGGACGGAGGCGCTCTGGCAGGCGTGGGCCGATTCGTCGTCGCTGCGGACGCCGTCGGGGCTGGTGCTGGCGTCGCGGGAGATGCTGCGGACGGCGCCGTTGCTGCAGGAGGAGGTGGACGTGCAGTGGACCGCGCTGCCGGACCCCCGGGGACTGCGGGTCGACGGGCTGGCACCGCTGCGGGACCGGGTGGAGCAGCTGACGCAGGGCAACGCGATCAGGTCGGTGTTCCGCGGGTCGGAGCCGGCGCTGGAGGCGTTGCGGGCGGGCAGTGACATTCCGCAGGCCCTGGAGGCGCTGCGGTCGCCGATGATGGTGGCGCGCTCCGGGATGCTGGTGCCGGTGACGATGCTGGGTGTGCTGTCGGCGGTGACGATGGTGCTGACGGCCCGTCAACTGACCGATTTCCGGCGGGCGGAGCTGCTGCTGCAGTTGGCGCGCGGTGCGGGTCGGGGCCGGTTGCTGGGGGCCGCGGCGGCGGAGTGGGCGCTGTGCACGGTGCCGGCGGCGCTGGTGGGGTTGTGGGCGGCGGGGCCGCTGCTGGGGTTGCTGGGTCGGCTGGGGTTGCCGGTGGAGGGTGCGGCCGCGGAGGCGGCCGGTCCGGCGGCGTGGGCCGTGGCGGGGACGGCGTTGGTGCTGCACGGGTGTGCGGCGCTGCTGCCGGTGGTGTGGACGGCTGACGGTGGCGAACGGGAGACGCCATCGCGCAGCGGTCGCCGGGTGGTCGCGCAGCGGGCCGGGGCCGACCTGGTGCTGGCGGCGGTCGCGGTGCTGGCGTACCTGCAACTGCGGCAGTACCAGGGGTTGTTGAGTCCGGCGGCGAGCGCGGTCGGGTTCGACCCGGTGTTGGTGGCGGCGCCGGTGGTGATGACGGTGGCGGCGGCGCTGCTGCTGTTGCGCCTGCTGCCGCCGCTGGGGCGGCTGCTGGAGTCGCTGGCGCGGCGCGGGCGGGGGCTGGTGGCCCCGTTGAGCGGCTGGCAGGTGAGCCGGGGGCGTGCGGGTCAGGGCGCCCCGGTGCTGTTGATGGCGCTGGCGTTGGCGGTGGGGGCGTTGACCACCACGGTGATCGCCGGTGAGCCGCCGAGCGACCGGGACCGGTCCGCGTTCGAGGTGGGCGCGGACCTGCGGGTGACGGACGGCGAACTCCCGTCGGGGCAGCGGTACGAGGCGCTGGCGGGGCTGCCAGGGGTGGCGGCGGTGACGCCGCTGGTGTCGGCGCAGGGCCTGGTGCGCGGGGTGCCGACCACGGTGTTCGGTCTGGACACGGGGGCGGTGCGGCCGGTGGCGACCCCGGCGCGGATGGAGCCGGGGGCGTCGGTGCACGCGGTGCCCGCGCTGCGTTCGGATCTGCAACGGGGTTCGCTGGCCGACCAGTTGGGCCGGTTGGGGTCGGACGTCCCGGTGCACGGGATGGTGATCGAGGGGCGGCCGGTGTCGGTGGACGTGCGGGTGTCGGTGGCCTCGCAGGACCCGGTGGACCGGACCGGCCCGGTGTGGTTGCAGGCTCAGGTGGAGGACGCGAGCGGCCTGGTGACGGAGGTCCGGTCCCGGGTCACGCCGGACGGGGCGTCCCGTACGGTGTCGATGCCGCTGCCCGGGCCGGGGCTGCACTATCCGGTGCAGGTGACCCGGCTGTCGTTGCGGGCCGCGCCGGTGAGGGAGTTCCGGCGGGCGTTGCTGACGCTCACGGTGTCGGGCGTCGAGGGCGCTTCGATGCCGGACGGGACGAGGTGGACGAACGTCACCCCGGGGATGCCGGAGCGGGCGACCGGCCTGTGGTGTCCCGGGCGGGACGAGGCGGGCCAGGCGCAGCCGGTGCGCCAGGCGGGGGTGTGCTCCTCGTCCCGGCCGGACGGCGGTCTGCTGACGGCGGTGGTGCGCGCCGCGGCTCCGGAGATCGGGGTGCCGGAGCAGATGGCGGAGTCGTTCTCGCTGAGCACGGGGGACGACAGGGTGTCGTTCTCGCTGCTGCCGGTCTCCGGGGCGAAGGAGCGCGACGTGGTGCCGGCGCTGGTGAACTCGGCCTTCCTGCGGGAGACCTCGATCGAGGTGGGCGCGCAGACCCGGCTGATGTCCGGGGACACCGACCAGTTCGGGCTGTCGGTCGTCGGCGTGCTGGACGACCTGCCGGGCGGTCAGGGCCGGGACGTGCCACAGGTGTTGGTGGACCTGAAGGCGCTCTCCTCGACCCGGGCGGCGCTCGGTCTGGACCCGCTGGGGGACGAGGCGTGGCTGCTGGCCGCGTCGTCCGGGGACGGCGGGGTGCGGGCGGAGCGGGCGATCGCGGCCGATCCCCGGCTGGGCCGGGTGGACAGTGCCCGGGCGCGGGCGGCGGCGCTGGCCGAGGATCCGTTCCGGTCCGGTCGGCGCAGTGCGCTGCTGCTGTCGCTGGTGCTGTCGCCGGTGTTCGCGGTGGCCGGGTTCACGGTGCACGCGGTGGGGTCGGCGCGGTCCAGGCGGCGGGAGTTCGCGGTGCTGCGGGCGCTCGGCGTGCGGCGCCGACAGCTGGCCGGGGTGCTGCGGCTGGAGCAGTCGGTGGTGGTCGGTTTCGCGGTGCTGCTGGGGGCCTTCCTCGGCGTGGTGCTGGCGGCGGTGGTGCTGCCGCTGATCATGGTCGACAACGGCGGCCGGGCGGTGTTCCCGTCGCTGGAGATGACGGTGGGCTGGGGGTGGACGGCGGTGGTGGTGCTGGCGACCGGCCTGGGGGTCGGTTCGGTGGTGCTGCTGCTGTCGAGGACGTTGGCGCGGGTCGATCTGGCGCGCGAGCTGCGGGCGGGGGAGAACGGATGACCGGGCGGGACGGAAGGCGTCGGGCCCGGCTGCGGCCGGGCGGGTTCGGCGGCTGGCGGCCGGCGGCGCGGGAGGCCCGGACGGGCTGGCCGGTGCTGGCGGTGCTGGCGCTGCTGTCGGCGGTGCTGACGGTGGCGACGCTGCTGTGGCCGCCGGTGTTCGACCGGCTGGCGACGAAGGAGGTGGCGCGCCGGCTGTCCGTGGCGCAGGTGAACGGTCCGCTGCTGAAGGCGACCACGTCGGTGAACCCGCCGGTGGCCGGGCGGGGCGAGCCGGCGGTGCGGTCCGGCACGCTGGACGAGGACCTGACCAAGGTCGGGGAGGGGATGCGGCAGAGCGCCACCGGGGAGCTGGCGCGGTCGCTGGTCCGGGTGTCGGGCTGGGCGCAGGCGGCCGGCATGGAGCTGTCGGGCGAGGGCGTGCCCAAGCCGCACGGCCACCCGGGGGTGGTGTCGCTGGTGTACGCGCAGGACGCGGCGGACCGGGTGCGCTGGGTGGCCGGCCGGGCGCCGGGTCGGCCGGCCGACCCGGCGACGGCGCCGATCGAACTGGGCCTGTCCGCGGCCTCGTTGGAGCAGTTCGGGCTGCGGGTCGGCCAGCAGGTGCACTTCGCCGGGCAGCCCGGGGAGACCGGCTTCACCGACGCGGTGGTGGTCGGCGAGTTCGAGCCGCTGGACGGCTCGGACGACCTGTGGCGGGAACTGCCGCTGCTGAACTCGCCGATGGACTCGCACGAGCAGCCGAACGTCTACGTCAGGTTCGGGCAGGCGATGGTGTCCGCGGCGGGCCTGGAGGCGATGGAGGCGCGCGGTTCGCAGGCGCTGGACGCGACCTGGGTGTTCTGGACCGCGGAACAGCCCTGGGGCACCGCGGGCACGGCGGCCGGTGCCGCGGAGCTGTCGAGCGGCGCGGTGGGGTTCGGCGAGGCGCTGTCCACGGCGGCGTGCGGCGCGGTGGTCTCCGACTTCAACCCCTGCGCCGCCGGGACGCGGACGATGAAGCCGCCGACGCTGACCCAGCGGCTGTCGGAGCTGGTCGACGCCTTCGCGGTGCAGCGGGCCCGGGCGGTGGCGCTGCAGTCCTTCGCGCTGGCGGGCCTGCTGTCGATCGGGGTGTCCACGGCGGTGGCCGCGGCCCGGCTCGGCGCGAGGCGCAGGGAGGGGGCGCTGGCGCTGCAGCGGGCCCGCGGCGCGGGTGAGCCCGCACTGGCCGCCGTTCGGCTGCTGGAGGCCGTCCCGGCGGCCCTGGTGGGCCTGTTGGCGGGCTGGGCGGTGTCCGTCCGGTGGGCCGACGACCGTCCGCTGGGTGCGTGGTGGCCGGCGGTGCTGGCGGCGGTGCTGGTGGCGTGCGCGCCGGCGGTGGCGGTGTGGTGGCAGGGCCGCGAGGCGCGCCGGGCGGGCCGGGAGCCGGTCCGCCGGCGCGGTCTGAAGCGGGCGCTGGGCGTGTCCGCGCGGCCGGCGGTGGAGGGCGCGCTGCTGGTGCTGGCGGGGGTGGGCGTGCTGCAGTTGCAGCTGCGCGGCGCGGCCCCGCCCGGGGCCGGGACCGATCCCGAACTGGCCCTGGTGCCGGTGGTGCTGGGCCTGGCGGCGGTGGCGGTGGTGCTGCGGGTGTACCCGGTGCCGCTGCGGCTGGTGACCCGGTGGGCGCGGCGCGGTCGCGGCACGGTCGCGCTGGTCGGCCTGGCGCAGGCCGGGCGGCGTTCGGGGGCGGCGGCGACGGCGCTGCTGGTGCTGGTGCCCGCGCTGGCCTGCGCGGTGTTCGGCGCGCTGGTGTCGGGCACGGTCCGGGAGGGCCGGGTGGAGGCCGCGCGGTGGCGCACGGGCGGTGACGCGGTGGTCCTCGGGCCGGCGCAGCGTTCGCTGCCGTACGACGAGCTGGGGAGGGTCCCGGGGGTCGCCGGGGTGCTCCAGGTGCGCGGCGGGCAGGGCACGCTGACCTCGGACGAGGACGGCACGAAGGTGAAGGCGGTGGGCCTGGTCGGGGTCGACCCGGCGGAGCTGGCCCGGTTCGAGCCGTCCTCGCGGCTGGCGGCGGCGCTCGGCGCCCCGGAGCTGACCGCGCCGCTGGCCGGGGGCGCGGAGCTCCCGGCGCTGGCCGACCGGGCGACGGCGGAGCGGTTCCCGGAGGGCTCGTTCGACGTGGACGCCGGGACCAGCCGGTTCCGGGCCCGGATCGTCGGGACGCTCCCGGACGGCGCGGCCGCGGACCGGGCGGTCGGGCCGGTGGTGGGCGACGTCGGCACCGCGGGCGGGCTGCTGGTGTTCGGCGGCCCGGGCGCGCTGCAGCTGCCCAAGCAGAGCGGTCAGCGCAGCGCGGCGGTGCTGTTCGCCGCACCGGGCCGGCCCGGTGCGGCGGCGGGTGCGGGCCGGATCGACGCGGAGCGGCTGCGGACGGTGGTGGCGGGTTCGGCGGCGGCCGCGGGCGCGGGCGGCGGCGGTGCGGCGGGCGGGGCGATCAGCCGCGGCGCGCCGATCGAGATCCGTTACCTGGACCGGGAGTTGCGGGAGTCGTCGTCCGACGGGCTGGTGTCCGCGCTGGAGACGGCGTTCCGGGCGTCGGCGGCGATCGGCCTGCTGCTGGGGCTGCTCGCGGTGGTCCTCGAACTGCTGCTCAGCTCGGTGGAGCGCGGGCGGGTGCTCGCCCACCTGCGGACGCTGGGGCTCGGCGGGCGGGCCGCGGCGGGGGTCCAACTCGTCCAGCTGGTACCGGTGGTGGCGGCGGCCGTGATCGGCGGCACGCTGCTCGGGCTGGCGCTGCCGTGGCTGCTGGGACCGGCCCTGGAGCTACGGGCCTTCACCCAGGGGCCCGGTGCGCCGGCGTTCGCCCCGGACTGGGCGGGCATCGCGGTGGCGGCGGTCGGGCTGCTGGTGCTGGTGCCGTGCGCGGCGGCGCTGGAGGGCGTGGCGGGGCGCGGCCGGGTCCCGCGGGTGCTCCGGCTGGGGGAGGGCGCGCAGTAGCGGGCCTCCCGGAGGGTGACGGGGTCGCGCGCCGCCCGGCGCGCGGCCCCTCGCGTTCGCGCGGCGTCGGGGCGGGTCGCGGTGTCGGTCGGGCGGAGTACCTTTCGCGGTGGCGTGTTCCTGATCGCGGGTGAGGTGTCCGGTGCAGCTGGCGCAGGTGGAGGGAGTCCTGGAGCGGATCACGTACGCCAACGAGGAGACCGGGTACACGGTCGCCCGGGTGGACACCGGCCGCGGCGCGAACGACCTGCTGACGGTGGTGGGGGCGCTGCTGGGCGCGCAGGTGGGGGAGAGCCTGCGGCTGTTCGGGCGGTGGGGTTCGCACCCGCAGTACGGGCGGCAGTTCACGGTGGAGAACTACACGACGGTGCTGCCGGCCACCGTCCAGGGCATCCAGCGGTACCTGGGCTCGGGGCTGATCAAGGGCATCGGGCCGCGGTTCGCCGAGCGGATCGTGGAGCGCTTCGGGGTGGAGACCCTGGAGGTGATCGAGAACGAGCCGAAGCGGCTGATCGAGGTGCCGGGGCTGGGCCCGAAGCGGACGAAGATGATCGCGGCGGCGTGGGAGGAGCAGAAGTCCATCAAGGAGGTGATGGTCTTCCTGCAGGGCGTGCAGGTGTCGACCTCGCTGGCGGTGCGGATCTACAAGCAGTACGGCGACGGCTCGATCGGGGTGGTGAAGAACCAGCCGTACCGCCTGGCGTCGGACGTGTGGGGCATCGGCTTCCTGACGGCGGACCGGATCGCGCAGGCGGTGGGCATCCCGCACGACTCGCCGGAGCGGGTGAAGGCGGGCCTGCAGTACGCGCTGTCGCAGTCCACCGACAACGGGAACTGCTACCTGCCCGAGGAGCGGTTGATCGCGGACGGCGTGAAGCTGCTGCAGGTGGACGTGGGGCTGGTGATCGACTGCCTGGCGGAGCTGGTCGCCGAGGAGGGCGTGGTGCGCGAGCGGCTGCCGGGCGCGGAGGGGCAGCAGGTCACTGCGGTGTACCTGGTGCCGTTCCACCGGGCGGAGATCTCGCTGGCCGGCCAGCTGCTGCGGCTGCTGCGCACCCCGGAGGACCGGCTGCCGTGGTTCCGGGACGTGGACTGGCCGGCCGCGCTGGGCTGGCTGGCGAAGCGGACGGGCGCGGAACTCGCCCCGGAGCAGGAGCAGTCGGTGCGCCTGGCGCTGACCGAGAAGGTCGCGGTGCTGACCGGCGGGCCCGGCTGCGGCAAGTCGTTCACGGTGAAGTCGATCGTGCAGCTGGCGCTGGCGAAGCGGGCCAAGGTGGTGCTGGCGGCGCCGACCGGGCGGGCGGCGAAGCGGCTGGCGGAGCTGACCGGCGCGGAGGCGTCGACGGTGCACCGGCTGCTGGAGCTGAAGCCGGGCGGGGACGCCGCGTACGACCGGGACCGGCCGCTGGACGCGGACCTGGTGGTGGTCGACGAGGCGTCGATGCTCGACCTGATCCTGGCGAACAAGCTGGTCAAGGCGGTCGCGCCGGGTGCCCACCTGCTGTTCGTGGGGGACGTCGACCAGCTGCCCTCGGTGGGCGCCGGCGAGGTGCTGCGGGACATGCTCTCGCCCGGCAGCCCGATCCCGTCGGTGCGGCTGACCAGGATCTTCCGGCAGGCCCAGCAGTCCGGCGTGGTGGTCAACGCGCACCGGATCAACGAGGGCCTGCCGCCGCTGACCGAGGGCCTGCCGGACTTCTTCCTGTTCGTGGAGGACGACGCGGAGCGCGCGGCCGGCCTGACGGTGGACGTGGTGGCCCGCCGGATCCCGCAGCGCTTCGGCCTCGACCCGCGCCGGGACGTCCAGGTGCTGGCGCCGATGCACCGCGGCCCGGCCGGGGCGGGTGCGCTGAACACGCTGCTCCAGTCGGCCGTCACCCCGGCCCGCGAGGGTCTGCCCGAACGCCGGTTCGGCGGGCGGACGTTCCGGGTCGGCGACAAGGTCACCCAGATCCGGAACAACTACGACAAGGGGCGCAGCGGGGTCTTCAACGGCACAGTGGGCGTCGTGACGGCACTGAGCGTGGACGACCAGAAGCTGACGGTGATGACCGACGAGGACGAGGAGGTGCCGTACGACTTCGACGAGCTCGACGAGCTGGCGCACGCGTACGCGGTGACCATCCACCGTTCGCAGGGCAGCGAGTACCCGGCGGTGGTGATTCCCGTCACCACCTCGGCGTGGACGATGCTCCAGCGGAACCTGTTGTACACGGCGGTGACGCGGGCCAAGAAGCTGGTGGTACTGGTCGGGTCGCGCAAGGCCATCGGGCAGGCGGTGCGGGCGGTGAGTGCCGGTCGGCGGCACTCCGCGCTGGACCACAGATTGGCTGCGGGCTGAGTTCGAGGCGGTACGGTACGTTCAGAGGTTGTCTTGACGTGAAGAGATTTAGGGCGGAACCTGGTCCGGTGCCGCCGCCGATCTTGTCCGGTTCACACCGGTGGTGGCAGCGGAGTTTGTAGGCCCCGGTCCTTCCCGGGGTCACCCCCGGGTGCGCGGCCGTCCTTCGGGTGGGGGATCGTTGAGACAGTCAGGGCAGTCGGATGAGGATCAATTTCGTCGGTGAGGAAGACGTGAGCGACAAATCGGTAGTACTGCGGTACCAGGACGGCGAGTACGAGTACCCCGTCGTCGAGAGCACTGCGGGCAACGCCGGCTTCGACATCTCGAAGCTGCTCCCGCAGACCGGCCTGGTCACCCTGGACAACGGTTTCGGCAACACCGCCGCCAACAAGTCCGCGATCACCTTCATCGATGGTGACGCCGGCATCCTGCGCTACCGCGGCTACCCGATCGAGCAGTTGGCCGCGGAGGCCAACTTCATCGAGACCGCTTACCTGCTGATCAACGGTGAGCTGCCGAACGCGGGCCAGCTGGCCGCGTTCAGCAACGAGATCACCCAGCACACCCTGCTGCACGAGGACGTCAAGCGCTTCTTCCAGGGCTTCCCCCGGGACGCGCACCCGATGGCGATGCTCTCCTCGGTGGTCGGCGCGCTCTCCACGTTCTACCCGGAGAGCCACAACCCGTTCGACGAGGCGCAGCGCAACCTGTCGACGGTCCGCCTGCTGGCGAAGCTGCCGACCATCGCGGCGTACGCGTACAAGAAGGCGATGGGCCAGCCCTTCGTCTACCCGCGCAACGACCTCGGCTACGTCGAGAACTTCCTGCGGATGACCTTCGCCGTCCCGGCCGAGGACTACGAGCTCAACCCGGTCGTGGTCAACGCCCTGGACAAGCTGCTCATCCTGCACGCGGACCACGAGCAGAACTGCTCCACCTCGACGGTGCGCCTGGTCGGCTCCTCGCACGCCAACCTGTTCGCCTCGATCTCGGCGGGCATCTCGGCGCTGTGGGGCCCGCTGCACGGCGGCGCCAACCAGGCCGTGCTGGAGATGCTGGAGCAGATCCAGAAGGACGGCGGCGACGTCGACGGCTTCATCCGCAAGGTGAAGAACCGCGAGGACGGCGTCAAGCTGATGGGCTTCGGCCACCGCGTCTACAAGGCGTTCGACCCGCGCGCCGCGCAGGTCAAGGTGCTCGCCCACGAGGTGCTGGCCCAGCTCGGCCAGTCCGACGAGCTGCTGGAGATCGCCCTCAAGCTGGAGGAGCACGCGCTCAAGGACGACTTCTTCGTCTCGCGCCGGCTCTACCCGAACGTGGACTTCTACACGGGCCTGATCTACCGCGCGATGGGCTTCCCGACCAGCATGTTCACCGTGCTGTTCGCGATCGGCCGGCTCCCCGGCTGGATCGCCCACTGGCACGAGATGATCAAGGACCCGACCAGCCGGATCGGCCGCCCGCGGCAGATCTACACCGGCGTGGAGATCCGCGACTACGTGCCGCTCGACGCCCGCTGAGGCGTCGGCCACCAGCACCGAAGGGGCCCGGCCCCGCCTCCCGTCACGGGAGGCGGG
>NZ_JBSGET010000205.1:0-10405 GCF_053603035.1 Kitasatospora sp. NPDC004272
CGGACGAAGTTCAGCAGCGGCCCGACCACCGTCGGGCCCGACACCACCAGGATCGTCACCGACCCGTTCGGCCGGGCGGCGGCGCCGACGGACCGGGCCCAGGTCCGGGCCGCGGTGGCGCCGGTGACCAGGGGCGCGCTGTCGGCCCGCACCCAGGAGAACGGCACCCTCGGCTACGCCGGCAGCTACCAGGTCGTCAACCGGGCCAACGGGACGGCCACCCGGCTTCCCGCGGTCGGCGACGTGGTGCGGCAGGGCCAAGCGCTGTACGAGGTCGACGGCAAGCCGGTCGTCCTGCTGCACGGCGCCTACGTGCCGGTCTACCGGACGCTGTCCTGGGGCATGCAGGGCGTGGACGTCCGGCAGTTGAACGCCGCGCTGGCCGAGCTCGGCCACACGGACGGGGGCCGGCTCGACCCGGAGTCCGACTACTTCGGCCGGGCGACGTACAACGCGCTGCGCGAACTGCAGGGCGCGGTGGGGCTGGAGAAGACCGGGGACCTGCCGCTCGGGCAGGCGGTGTTCGTGCAGGCCGAGGAGCTGCGGATCACCAAGGTCGCGGTGGTGCCCGGCGGCGGCGTCGGCCCGGGGCCGGTGGTCGAGGCGTCCTCGACGGAGCGTCAGGTGTCGGTCGCGCTGAACGCGAACCGGCAGTCCAGCGTGGCCGTCGGCAACCGGGTGGAGATCACCCTGCCGACCGGGAAGACCACCACGGGCACGGTGGCCGAGGTCGGGAAGGTCGCGGCCAGGACCGACACGGCGACCACCGTCGAGGTCCGGATCACCCCCGACGACCCGGCGGCCACCGGGCAGTTGGACCAGGCACCGGTCCGGGTGTCGATCGTCTCCGACACCGTGCAGGACGTGCTGTCCGTCCCGGTGAACGCCCTGCTGGCGCTCGCCGGGGGCGGCTACGCGGTCGAGGTGGTCGACGGCGGCGGCGCGCACCGGCTGGTCGCGGTGCGGACCGGACTGTTCGACGACAGCGCGGGCGAGGTGCAGGTCAGCGGCGACGGCCTGGAAGCCGGGCAGAACGTGGTGGTGCCGTCCTCATGAGCAGCAGCACGGCAGCACCCCTCCGCCGCCCGCTCGGCGAACCCGTCCTCCAGTTGGAGGAGGTGACCAAGGTCTACCCGGGGGCTTCCCCCGTGCTGGCGATGGACCGGGCCAGTTTCACCGTCCGCCGCGGCGAACTGATCGCCGTCGTCGGCCCGTCCGGCTCGGGCAAGTCCACCCTGCTGCAGGTGATGGGCAGCCTGGACCGGCCCACCTCCGGCACGGTCCGGGTGGTCGGCGACGACATCGCCACCATGTCGGACCGGGCCCTGGCCGGGCTGCGGGCGACCCGGATCGGCTTCGTCTTCCAGCAGTTCTTCCTGGCCCAGAACGCCACCGCGCTGGAGAACGTCGCCGACGGCATGCTCTACTCCGGCGCCCGGCACCGGGCCCGGACCAGGGCCGCCGCGGCCGCCCTGGAACGCGTCGGCCTCGCCCACCGGGCCGGCCACCGCCCCGCCCAGCTCTCCGGCGGCGAACGCCAACGGGTGGCCATCGCCCGGGCGCTGGCCGGGAACCCGGCGATCGTGCTCGCGGACGAGCCCACCGGCAACCTCGACAGCGTCAACGGGGCCGCGATCTTCGCCCTGCTCCGGGAGCTGAACGCGGAGGGCAGCACCATCGTCATGATCACCCACGACCGGGAACTGGCCGCCCGGCTGCCCCGCCGGATCGAGGTGCTGGACGGCCGGATCGTCGCCGACGTCTGGGCGGACGGAGAGGCCGGTGCGCCCGGCGCGCCCGGTGGGCCCGGCACCGCTGACGGGGAGCCGCCGCGATGACCGCACCCACCGGCGCACCCGGCACCGCGCCCAGCACCGCACCCCCCGCCGCGCCCGGCCGGCTGCACCCGGCCGACGTCGCCCGCACCGCGAGCGTCGGGCTGCGGACCCGGCGGATGCGCGCCGCGCTCTCCGCCCTCGGCATCGCCATCGGGGTCGCCGCGATGGTCGCCGTGCTCGGCCTCTCGGCCTCCTCGCAGGCCGGGCTGCTCGCCCGGATCGACCGGCTCGGCACCAACCTGCTGACCGTCTCGCCCGGCCGGCAACTGGGCGGCGGGACCGCCGAACTCCCGCTCGACGCACCGGACATGATCGCCCGGATCGGCCCGGTGCAGACCGTGCAGAGCACCGGCCTGACCACCGCGCACGCCTTCCGCAACCCGTACGTCCCCAGCCTCAACACCAACTCGCTGACCGTCGAGGCCGCCAGCCTCGACCTCCCGGCCGCGGTGCGCACCACCGTCGCCGAGGGCAGCTACCTCAATGCCGCCACCGCCACCGAACCGGTGGCCGTGCTCGGCCACGACGCCGCCCTCCGGCTGGGCCTCCCCGAGGTCCACCCCGGGGCGCGGATCTGGGTCGGCGGCCAGTGGTTCTACGTCGCCGGGATCCTCGACCGGGCCCCGCTCACCCCCGAGTTGGACGCCGCGGTGCTGGTCGGCTACGAGGCCGCGAAGAAGTACCTGGACTTCGACGGCCACCCGTCCACCGTCTACGTGCGGACCGACACCGACCGGGTCGCCGAGGTGCAGCGGGTGCTGGCGGCGACCGCCAACCCGGCCGCCGCCAACGAGGTCCAGGTCAGCCGCCCGTCCGCCGCCCTGGAGGCCCGGGCCGCCGCGCAGTCCGCGCTCAATGGCCTCTTCCTCGGCCTGGGCGCGGTGGCCCTGCTGGTCGGCGGGATCGGTGTCGCCAACACGATGGTCATCTCGGTGCTCGAACGGCGGGCCGAGATCGGGCTGCGCCGGGCGCTCGGCGCGACCAGGGGCGACATCCGCCTCCAGTTCCTCGCCGAGGCGGTGCTGCTCTCCGCCCTGGGCGGCGTCGCCGGGGTGGGGCTCGGCGTGCTGGCCACCGCCGTCTACGCCCGGGTGAAGCACTGGGAGGCGGTGGTCCCGGCCCTCGCCTGGGGCGGCGGACTCGGCGCCTCGATCGCCATCGGCGCCGTCGCCGGCCTGCTCCCGGCCCTCCGCGCGGCCCGGATGGCCCCGACCGAGGCGCTGCGCACCGCATGACCGCCCACCCCCCGTCCCCGAGACCGACCGCCCGAGGAACCCGCACCCATGACCACCAAGCACGGCACCGCCCTCCTGCTGCCGGTAGCCGCCGCCCTGCTCCTGGCGGGCTGTTCCGCCACCCCGCCCCGCGCCGCCGCGCCCCGGCCCGCCCCGGCCGCGACCGCCACCACCGCGGCCGCCCTGTACGCCTCCTGCATGCGCCTGAACGGCGTGCCGCGCTTCCCCGACCCGGACGTCTACGGCGGCTACCGGCTCGGCCCGGCGACCGGCGTCGATCCCCGCACCCCCGAGTACCGCTCCGCCTACACGGCCTGCGAACACCTGGCCTGACCGGGCGGTGCGGGAGCATTCCCGCCGAGCGGCTACGATGACCAGTACGGCGGACGAGCCGGCCGGGCGGTCGCGTCGGGTCCCTTCGGGGCCCGCCGAGGAACGTCCGGGCTCCACAGAGCAGGGTGGTGGGTAACGCCCACCCGGGGTGACCCGCGGGACAGTGCCACAGAAAACAGACCGCCCGCCGCTTCGGCAGCGGGTAAGGGTGAAACGGTGGTGTAAGAGACCACCAGCGACCGAGGTGACTCGGCCGGCTCGGTAAACCCCACTCGGAGCAAGGTCAAGATCGGTGCCCCCGGGCACCGTGCGCGGGTGTTCGAGGGCTGCTCGCCCGAGCTCGCGGGTAGACCGCACGAGGCTGTCGGCAACGGCAGCCCTAGATGGATGGCCGCCTCCCCGGCCCGCGCGAGCGGCCCGGGAGACAGAACCCGGCGTACAGGCCGACTCGTCCGCCGCCTTCCGCCTCGCACGGCCCGGACGCGCACCCGCGTCCGGGCCGTGCGCCGTGCGGGCGGGCGGGCCGGGTCAGCCCACCGAGGAGTTGTAGGCGTCGACGGCGGGTTGGAGCTCCTTCGCGGCGTCGGCCAGCGCCTGCTGGGCGGTCTTGGAGCCGGAGACGGTCTGCTCGATGGCGGTCTCCACGCCCTTGCGGGCCTGCGGCATCACGCCGAGCAGGCAGCCCGCGGTGGCGGGGGTGGGCTTGGTGGCGGCCATCTGGTCGACGGCGGTCTTGAACTGGGGGTACTTGGCCACCCACTCCTGGTCGGTGGGGACGGCCAGCGCCTTGGTGTTGACCGGGAAGTATCCGGTGCCGGTGTGCCAGGCGGCCTGCTGCTCGGGGGAGGCGAGGAACTTCTCGAACTCCCAGGAGGCCCGCTGCTGGGCGGCGGAGTGGCCGGGGCCGGAGATCCACAGCGAGGCGCCGCCGATGACCGGGCCGCCCTGGTCGCCGGCCGCGGTCTTCGGGAACGGGGCGGTGCCGACGGTGAACTTGGCGGCCTCGGTGTAGCCGCGCAGCACGCCGGTGGACTCCAGGTGCATGGCCACCGTGCCGGCCTTGAACGCGGCCTGGGCGTCGGTGGTCTGGCGGCCGGTGTTGGCCGCGTAGCCGCCCTTGACCAGGTCGGCCCACCACTGGACGATCTCGGCGCCCTTGGCCGAGTCGAAGGTCACCTTGGCGGCCTTGCCGGTGCGGCCGTTGTCGCCGTCGCAGTAGAGCGAGCCGGACTCGGCCAGCAGCTCCTCGACGAACCAGCCGTAGACCGCCGCGCCGAAGCCGTACCTGACGGTCTGTCCGCCGCCGTCCTTCTTGGTCAGCTTCTTCGCCAGGTCGCCGAGCTCGGCCAGCGTGGTGGGCGGCTGCGCCGGGTCGAGGCCGGCCTCCTCGAAGGCGTCGGTGTTCAGGTAGAGCAGCGGCACCGAGGAGTTGAACGGCATCGAGGCGAGCCGGCCGCCGACCGAGTAGTAGTTGCGGATGTTGGGCTGCAGGTCGTCCAGCGGGTAGCCGTCCCGGTCGGCGAACGCCTGGGCCGGGACGGTCTGCTTGGAGTCGATCATGAAGCGGGTGCCGATGTCGTAGACCTGCACCAGCGCCGGGGTGGCCTTCTGCTGCACGGACGCCTTGTACTTGGCGATCAGGTCGTCGTAGCTGCCCTGGAAGACCGGCTTCACCTCGATCTTCCCCTGGTGCGCGGCGTTGAACCCGTTGACCAGGGCGGTCAGCGTCTCGGCGTTCTTGCCCGTCATCGAGTGCCAGAACTCGACGGTGGTCACCCCGGACGCCTGGTCCAGGGCGGAGGCGGCGGGCGCGGCGCCGTCGGCGGAGCCGCCGCCGGTGGAGCCGCCGGAGTCGCAGGCCGTCAGGGCCAGGCCGGACACCAGCAGGGCGGCGAGCGCGCGGGCACTCTTCTTCACGGGTCTTCTCTCTTCTGCGAGGGCGGGTACCGGAGAGTCGAGCGGGAGCGGGCGGTGCGGGGGCGTCGGGCGGGCCTCAGCGGACGGCGCCGGTGGTCAGCCCGCGGACGACGAAGCGCTGGCCGAACAGCACCAGCGCCAGCGTGGGCAGCAGCGACAGCACCACGCCGGCCAGGATCAGGCCGGGGTCGGCCATCTCCGAGTCGCGCAGCGTGGACAGGCCGATCTGCAGGGTCTGCATCTCGGCGGTGCGGGTGATGACCAGCGGCCAGAAGTACTGGTTCCAGGCGGACAGGAACACGTAGACGCCGAGCGCCGCCAGCACCGGCCGGTTCAGCGGCACCAGGATCCGCCACAGGAACCGCCAGTGGCCCGCCCCGTCGATCCGGGCGGCGTCCCGCAGTTCGGCCGGGAACTGCCGGAACGACTGCCGCAGCAGGAACGTCCCGAAGGCCGAGGCCAGGAACGGCAGCACCAGCCCGAAGTAGGTGTTGCCGAGCCCCCAGCCGGACAGCGTCAGGTAGTTGGGGATGACCACGGACTCCCACGGCACCATCAGGGTGGCCAGGAACGCCCCGAACACCACCCGGCGGGCCCGCAGCGGCAGGAAGACGAAGGCGTACGCGGCCAGCACCGAGGTGAGCAGCTGCGCCGCGGTGATCAGGCCCGCCACCAGCACCGAGTTGGCGTACTGGCGGACCAGCGGCACCGCGTGCACGGCGCCGGAGAAGTTCCGGCCGGTGAGCGAGTGCGGCACCAGCGCGGGCGGGTAGGAGGCGATCTCGTCCGGGCGCATGAAGGCGCCGGCGAACACGTAGTAGACCGGGAAGAGCACCGTCAGCACGGCCGCGAGCAGCAGCAGGTGCACCGCGGCGGTGCCGAGCCGGCCGTGCGCGCCCCGGCGCGGCCGCCGGGCGGTGCGGGCCGGAGCGGCGGGGGCACCGGAGGCGCCGGGGGCCGGGGCGGCGGAGGCGTCGGGGTCGGTGCCGGGTTCGCTGCGGGCGGTCGTCATGCGTAGTGCACCTTCCGCTCCAGGACGCCGAACTGGACGGCGGTGCAGGCCAGTACGACCACCAGCAGCACCACGGCCTGGGCGCTGGCGGTGCCGAAGTCGCTGGAGCCGTAGGCGAACGCCTTCTGGTAGACGGAGTAGACCAGGGTGCGGGTCGAGCCGTCCGGGCCGCCCCGGGTGAGGACGTGGATCTGGCCGAAGCCCTGCAGCGCGTTCACGGTGGAGACCACGACCAGGAAGAACAGGCTGGGCCCGAGCAGCGGCACGGTGACCGAGCGGGCCAGCCGCAGCCCGGAGGCGCCGTCCAGCCGGGCGGCCTCGGTGATCTCGTCGGGGATCGAGCCGATCCCCGCGGACAGCACCAGCACGTTGTAGCCGAGGTTCATCCAGACCGTGGACGCGGCGACCGAGAGCAGCGCGTACCGGGTGTCGGTGAGCCAGCCGACCGGGCCCAGGTGGAACTGGGAGAGCAGCCCGTTGAGCACCCCGCTGGCGGGGTTGTAGAAGACCGAGAAGACCACCGAGGCGCTGGCCACCGAGAAGGCGAACGGCAGCGCGAAGGCCGAGCGCAGCAGCCGCACGCCGCGGATCCGGCCCTCCAGCAGCAGCACCACCGCCAGCGCCCCGAGCACCCCGGGGACGACGGTGAACAGCACGAACAGGGCGGTGGTGAGCAGCGTGTCGCGGAACTCGGCGGAGGCCAGCAGGTCGGTGTAGTGCTTCAGGCCGACGTACCGGGAGGGCGCCCCGAACAGGTCGTTGGCGTGCGCGCTGAGGTACAGGGTGCGCCCGAGCGGATAGGCGGTGAACAGGGCGAAGACGACGACCGAGGGGAGCAGGAACGCCCAGGCGAGCCCGTGCTCCCCGAGGCGGCGCGGGCGCGCCGGAGCGGGTGGTGCGGTCGGCATGGTGCGCGTCCGCCTTTCGTGACGTCGGTTCCGGCCAAACCGTGTCGCGCCCGAACGACGGACCGGCGAGGGGGAAGTGAGCGGAGGGTGGCGCCTTTCTTACGCGTTCGCGTCAGAAGTGGCGGGTGCCGTGTGGCTACCCGCCTGCCGCCGCTCCTGCACCTCCCGGGAGGTTCCGGTTCGTCAGGTCCGGTACGGAGCAAGCCCGTTGGGGCGGAGAAGGAGGCATCCGTACCTGTTCGGCCGTCAAGGACCCTCGGGACCGGGGGAGTCGTCAGCGCAGCAGGCGGCGCTCCTTGGCGATGGCCACCGCGCCGGAGCGGGTGTCCACGCCGAGCTTGGCGTAGATCCGGCCGAGGTGGGTCTTCACCGTCGCCTCGCTGATGAACAGCGCCCGGGCGATCTCCCGGTTGCCGAGCCCCTGGCCCAGCTGGTCGAGGATGTCCTGCTCGCGGTCGGTGAGCTGGGGGAGCGGGGAGCGCATCTGGGCCATCACCCGGGAGGCGACCGGCGGGGACAGCGCGGGCCGGCCCGCCGCCGCCGCCCGGATCGCGGCGAACAGCTCCTCCGGCTTCTCCGCCTTCAGCAGGTAGCCGGTCGCGCCCGCGTTGATCGCCCGGCTGATGTCGGTGTCGGTGTCGAAGGTGGTCAGCACCAGGACGTGGCTCTCGCCCGGCCCGGCGAGCACCCGCCGGGTGGCCTCCACCCCGTCGATCCCGGCGCCGAGCTGGAGGTCCATCAGGACCACGTCCGGCCGCAGGGCGGCGGCCAGCGAGACGGCCTCCTCCCCGGTGCTGGCCTCGCCGACCACCTCGATCGCCGGGTCGCTGGAGAGCAGGGCCAGCAGCCCGGCCCGGACCATGGCGTGGTCGTCGCAGATGACCAGCCGGACGGTGTCGTTCACGGGGCCGTTCCTCTCGTGGTGCCGCCGGCGGCCGATGCCACGGCGGGGGTGTGGCGGGGCCGGTTCAGCGGTGCCCCAGCGGGATGGCCGCGGAGACCACCGTGCCCTCGCCCGGGGCGGACTCGATGGTCAGCGTGCCGCCGAGCTGGCGCAGCCGGGCCCGCATCGCCGGGAGCCCGTGCCCGCGGCTCCCGGCGGGCGACCGCTCACCGGGCGACCGCTCGGCAGCCGACCGCTCGGCGCGCTCACCCCGGCCGGACCGGCCCGGGGTGAAGCCGCGGCCGTCGTCCGCGACGTCCAGCACGGCCTGGTCGCCCAGGTAGGACAGGGTGATCGAGGCGTGCCCGGCCCGGGCGTGCTCCCGGGTGTTGGCCAGCGCGCCCTGCGCGATCCGCAGCAGGGCGGACTGCGCGGCGGCGGGCAGCGGCACCGGGGCGCCGTCCAGGTGGAAGCGGACCGCCAGGCCGCTCTCGGCGGCCTCCCGGTCGGCCAGCGCCGCCAGGGCGGCCTCCAGGGTGCCCTGCTCCGCGAGGTCGGCCGGGGCGAGGTCGTGGACGAAGCGGCGGGCCTCCACGAGGTTGCGCGCGGCGATCGCGGCGGCCGTCCGGACGTGGCCCAGGGCCGCCGCCGGATCCTGCTGCCAGGTCCGCTCCGCGGCCTGGAGCAGCATCCGCTGGCTGGAGAGGCCCTGGGCCAGCGTGTCGTGGATCTCGACCGACAGCCGCTCCCGCTCGGCCAGCGCGCCCTGCCTGCGCTCCACCGCGGCCAGCTCCCGCCGGGCGCGGATCAGGTCGACGATCAGCTTCCGCTGCCGGGCGCCCTGCCGCTGCATGTACAGGAACACCGCGGTGGCCAGCGCGGCCACCGCCGGGGGCAGCAGCAGCATCGTCGGGTCGAAGCCGCCCGGCAGCCGCAGCTCGGAGACCACCACCAGCACCGTCAGCGCCGTCACCAGCGGGATCGCGGCCCGCGGCGGCAGCGCCCGGAGCACCGTGTACACCAGCGGGACCGCGCACCAGGCGAAGCTCGGCGCCATCAGCACCAGCACCGCCCAGCTCGCCAGCACCGCCGTCAGCCAGGCCGGGCGCCGCTCGGACAGCCCCGACAGGTGGCCCACGGCCAGCGCCAGGCTCAGCCCCACCACCCACGGGGCCAGCGGGCTGGACAGGTGGTGGGTGAGGTACCTGGCCAGCGAGGTGCCGAGCAGCAGCAGGAAGGCCAGCCGCATCACGACGGTGAGCCAGCCCGCGTCCGGGTCGATGGCCCGGGACAGGGGTTGACGCATCATGGCCGCCTCCTTCCGCGGTCTCCCGCTCTCGTGGTCTCCCGCTTCCGTGGTCTCCCGCCCGGTGACCGCCGGGACCGCGGCGGACCTGCGCGGCGTGACGTGCGATCACGTGGGGTCACGCTGCGTCACGCCCGTCATAGCGATGGTGGACCGGGACGACGGCCCGCGCATCCACCGATCGGCTGACACGGATGTCGTCCATCATGCTCCGCGGAGCGAGCCGGTCCGCCGATCCGGGGAGGGGGTGCCGGGGCGAAACATGGAGTGCGAGGCCGGAGCACCAGGGATCCGGCACCGAACCCAGACCCCGATCCCCGTACAGGAGCCGAGAATGAAGCAGCCGAGCACCCGCACCCGCGTCGTCACCGGGGCCGTCGCGGTCGTCGCGGTCGGAGCCGGCGTCGTCGGTGCCGTCTCCGCCAGCGCCGAGACCCCGAAGGCGGCCCCCGCCACCGCGGTCAACTCCGACGTCCAGAACAAGAACACCTTCCAGTCCACCCACCTGACCGTCGAGGCCGCCACCAAGGCCGCCCAGGCCAGCCTGGACGCCGCCGCCAAGGCCGGGCAGAAGATCTCCGTCGCCGTCGTCGACCGCAACGGCAACGTGATCGTCGAGCTGCGCGGCGACGGCGCCGGCCCGCAGTCCTTCGAGTCCGCCGAGCGCAAGGCGTACACCGCGGTGTCCTGGAACGCGCCGACCTCCGAGCTGGTCAAGCGGCTGGCCCAGGCCCCGAACCTGAAGGACATCCCCGGCACCCTGTTCCTGGGCGGCGGCGCCCCGGTCCAGGTCAAGGGCGCCCCGATCGCGGCCGTCGGCGTGGCCGGCGCCCCGAGCGCGGACCAGGACGAGCAGTTCGCCCGGGCCGGTGTGGACGCCCTCGACAAGTGACCCGCCACGGGTGACGCCGCCAGCCGTCCCCCGCGGCCCGGCAGCACGAAGCCCGCGGGCCCGCTCCTCGACGGAGCGGGC
>NZ_JBSGET010000206.1:0-10280 GCF_053603035.1 Kitasatospora sp. NPDC004272
GTTGTGACTGGAGTTAAGAAGTGTTCTCTTCCGATCTCGCGCCGCGGCCGGTCCGGGCCTGCCCGGCCTGCGCCCAGCGGGTGCGCACCACCGCGCCGCCGTACTACGCCGAACCCGCCGCCGTCGGCTACCCGCCCACCATGGCCGGCCAGCCCCAGCCGGGCTACCCCCCGTACGGCCACCCCCAGCAGCACGGCTACGACCACCACCCGCACGAGCAGCAGGGCGGCGGCCGCCGCTTCGGCACCGGCGCGATGATCGGCGCGGGCGCGGCGGGCCTGGTCGGCGGCGCCCTGCTGTACGAGGCCTTCGACGACGACACGCCCGACGTGGTGGTCAACAACTACTACGAGGACTGATCCGGCCGGCCCGCCTCGCCCGGTCCCGTCCGCCCAGCCCGCTCAGCCCGCCCCGGCCGTCCCGGTCGCTTCGGCCAGGTAGCGGGCCACCGGGCCCAGGGTCAGCAGCCCGCTGGCCGCCCCGGCGTGCTCGGCCCGGGCGCCGCGCAGCGCCTCGGCGGCCCGGGCCGCCGGGGCGGGTCGTCCCAGCCGGGCGGCGGCCCGGGCGGTCAGGCACCACAGGGCTTCCTGGAGGTGGTCGGGCGGGGGGTCGGGCAGCGCGGCGAGCGCGGCGGCGGCCTCCGTCCGGCGCTCCTGCGCGAGCAGGACGTGCGGGCGGGCCCAGGGCAGGTAGGGCCCCCAGTCCAGCCGCGGGTCGACGGGGGCGGGCCGCCCGTGCAGCAGGCGCAGCCCGAGCAGGGCGAGCGGGAGCAGGCCGCGGTGCAGGCCGGGCATCCCGGCGGTGCGCAGGGCCGTCCCGGCCTCCCGGTAGCGGGCGGCGGCCTCGGCGGCGGTCGGCCCGCCGGGGCGGGTGCTGCGTTCGGCGGCGGCCCGGGCCCGGAACCACCCGGTGAGGACGCCGACCAGCGGCGCCTCGACGGTGGCGGCGAGCCGTTCGGCGGCCCGCGCGTGCTCGGCGGCGGCGTCCAGGTCGCCGAGCGCGGAGGCGGACTGCAGGCGGACCAGCCGGCCGAGGACGGCGAAGTGCGGCAGGTCGTGCCGGGTCGCCAGGTCGAGGATCTCGGCGCCGGTGCGGTCCCGGTCGGGGGCCAGGCCGGGGCGGCCGAAGGACTGTAGGAACACCCCGTTGAGGGCGAACGCCAGCAGCGCCGGATCGCCCGCGCGCCGGGCCAGTTCCTCGGCCCGGCGGGCCGCCCACCCGGCGCGGCGCAGCCGCTGCGGCGTCAGGTCGGCGCTGCGGCTCTCCACCGCGACGGTGGCCAGCAGCCGGGCGGCCACCGCGTCGGGGGCGTCCGGGCCGAGCGCGGCGAGGGTCCGTTCGGCGGCCTCGACCACGGCCCGGGACTGCTCGGCGTCGTCGGCCCGGCTCCACAGCGCGGGGACGTCGTAGGCGCCGATGACCCGGGCGGTCAGCTCGGGGTCGCCGGTGCGCTCGGCGGCGCGGATCGCGGCGAGCCGGTCGCGCCGGGCGTGCAGCAGGGCGTCACCGCCGGCCAGCGAGAGGGTGCGGGCGAGGTCGACGGTGGTGCGCGGGCCGAGCCGGCCGCCGGGCACGCCCCAGGCGGCGGGCGGCCGCCCGGGCGGGGCGCTACCGGTGAGGATGTCCGCCTCCAGGCGCTGGAGTTCCGCGCCCGGGTCCAGGCCGAGCCGTTCGCCGAGCAGGGTGCGGGCGCGGCGCAGGGCGGCCAGGGCGTCGGCCTGCCGGCCGGCCTGCTGCAGGGCGCGGGCGAGCAGCGCCCAGGCCGGTTCGCGCCACGGGTGCTCGTCGACGTGGGCGCCCAGTTCGGCGGCCAGTTGGGCGGCCGGTCCGGTGCTCCCCGGGGTGTCGGCCGCGGGGTGCGGGGCCGCGTCGAGGAGCAGCCGGGCGCGCAACTCGACCCCGTCCAGCCGCAGTTCCTCCAGCCTGGTGCGCTCGCGCCGGGCCCAGGCCCGGTCGGGCAGGTCGGCGTAGGCGGGGCCGCGCCAGTCGGCGAGGGCGGCGGTGAGCTCGGGGGCGGCGGCGGGGTCGTGTCGGGCGCGGACCAGGGTGTCCTCGAAGCGGTGGGCGTCGACGTCCGCGCGGGGCAGCCGCAGGGCGTAGCCGGTGCCCTCGGTGACCAGCAGGCGGGACGGGGCGCGGGGCGGCCGCTCGGGTTCCAGGGCGCGGCGCAGTGCGCCGACGAAGGTCCGCAGGGCGCCGACGGCGCGGGGCGGCGGGTCGGCCGCCCACAGGTCGTCGACGAGGGTGCCGGCGGGGACCGCCCGTCCTTCGGCGGCGACCAGTCGGGCCAGCACTTCGCGGTGGCGGGGGCCGCCCAGTTCCACCGGGGTTCCGTCCTCGCGCCGGGCCCGGACGGAACCGAGCACGTCGATTCGCATGCCCCCATCCTCCCTCCGGGGCGCCGGGCGGACGGCGGGGCGGGCCGTCCGCCCGGCCGGTTGCTGATCGGTTGCTGATCGGCGTCGCCGAGGCTGGTGCGGTCGGTTCCCGATCGAGGAGGAGTCCCGTGGAGACGTTCGACGTTCCCGGTTTCGAAGACGTCCGGTTGCCCGGTGCGGACGGGGTGGAGGTGGCCGCGTGGGTCGGCGGCAGCGGCAGTCCGGTGGTGCTGCTGCACGGTTTCCCGCAGACCCGCCTGATGTGGCGGCACGTCGCCGGGCGGCTCGCCGCCGAGCACACGGTGATCTGCCCCGACCTGCGCGGCTACGGCGACAGCGGGAAGCCCGCGGCCACCGGCCCGGAGGTGTACGCCAAGCGGGCGATGGCCGCCGACGTGGTGGCGCTGGCAGCGGCGCTCGGCCACCGGCGGTTCGCGCTGGTCGGGCACGACCGGGGCGCGCTGGTCGCCTTCCGCGCCGGGCTGGACCACCCCGGGGCGGTCACCCATCTGGGCGTCCTCGACGTCGTGCCGACGCTCGACACCTGGGACGTCCTGCACGGCACCTCGGCGGCGGTCGGCTACCACCTGTACCTGATGGCGCAGCCGCCCGGCCTGCCGGAGACGATGATCGCCAACAGCGCGGACGCGTTCTTCGGGTCGTTCCTCGACTCCTGGGCGAACGACCCGGCCGCGCTGCCCCCGCGGGTGCGCGCGGAGTACCTGCGGGCGAGCGCGGCGGCCGTCCCGTCGATCGTCGCGGACTACCGGGCCTCCGCGGGCATCGACGTGCTGCACGACCGGGCCGACCTGGACGCCGGGTCGCGGCTGGCCATGCCGGTCACCGTCGTCCAACAGGACTGGGGCGCCCGGCTGGGCTACGACGCGGCCGCGGTCTGGCGGGCCTGGGCCCCCGACCTGGACCACCGGCTGACCCGCGCGGGGCACTTCATGGCCGAGGAGGCCCCCGACGAGATCGCCGCGGCCGTCCGGGACCTGCTGACCCGCTGACCCGCTGGCCCGCCGCGCGGCGCCCCGGCGGGGTCGGGGCCGCCGGCGGGCTTCAGCGGCCGATCGGCGGGGCGCCGGTCGCGGCGAGGGACGCCTCCCAGAGCCGGGCGGCCTGTTCGGGGTCGACCGCGTGGTCGCGGACGCCGCCGTCGTCCACCGGGCTGTCGGGGGCGCTGATCCGGGCGACCTCGCAGTCCTCCAGGTAGAGGCCGCCGCGGCCGTCCAGCAGCGGTGAGACGGCCGCCCACAGCCCGGTCGCCGCGCCCTGCCCGGGGCTCTTGAAGCCGGCCCCGACGACCTCGCCACGCTCGTTCACCCACCCCCGGTCGACCTGCTCCCGCCGCGTCATCTCCCGCTGCAGCCCGGTGATGATCCTGCCCGGGTGGAGCGCGAACGCCCGGACGCCGTCCTCCCGTCCGAGCGCGTCCAGGTGCACGGCGAACAGCGCGTTGGCGGTCTTGGCCTGGCCGTACGCGAGCCACTTGTCGTAGCCGGTGCGGAAGTGCGGGTCGTGCCAGCGGATGCCGGTCAGCGCGTGCCCGGCCGAACTGCTGACGACCACCCGCGCCCCGCCGGTGGCTGCGGCCGCCGCGACCAGCAGCGGGTGGAGCTCGCAGGCCAGCGCGAAGTGCCCGAAGTGGTTGACCGCCAACTGCCCTTCCCAGCCCGGCCCGAACCGCCGCTCCGGGGTCGCCATCACCCCGGCGACGGCCATCAGCAGGTCCAGCCGGTCGAACCGCTCGCGGATCAGCGCGGCGGCGGAGCGGACGCTGCCGGGGTCGGCCAGGTCCATCGGGACGACCTCGGCACCGTCCGTCGCCCCCGCCGCGCCCAGGGCGGTCCGGGCGACGTCCGGGCGGCGCGCCGGCACCAGGACCCGGGCCCCGGCGGCCGTCAGGGCCAGGGTGGTGGCCAGGCCCAGCCCCGAGTAGCCGCCGGTCACCACGGCGGTCGTCCCCGCGAGGTCCCGGCCGGCCAGCACCTCCCGGGCGGTGCTGGCGGCGGAGAAGGGTGAACCCAGCGGCTGCTGCAGGGAGTTGGCGGTCGGATCGGTGGCCGGGTCGTTCGTCGCGTGGGTGCTCATGCCGTGGACGCTACGATCTCGACCGCGGTCTAGCTCAAGTCCCGTCCGGGTCCGATCGGGCGGCGCGCCGCCCGGGCCGTGCCGGTCCGGACCCGGTGGCCGGCCGAGCGGACGGCTGCTCGTCGCGGCCCTCCGGGGTGAGCGCGTCGCGGCGGGCGAGGGCCACCGCCAGCGGCACGCCCAGCCGCTCGGCCGCGCGGCGGCGGGCCCGCACCTGCGCGCGGGTCCGCGGGCGGAACGAGGGGAGCCGGGTGCAGCCGCAGCCGGGCCGGTGGTCGTAGGTCAGCCCCTCCGCGAGCACGGCGGCGACCACCGACCACGCCTTCGTGTCGCGCCGCCGGGGCGCGGCGAAGTCGTGGCCCGCGAAGACGAGTTCACCGCGGCAGCCGGGGCAGACCTGCTTCCGGATCGGCCACGGACTGCCCTTGAAGGAGAGCCGGCAGGCGACGCACACGTAGTGCCGGAGGGCACCGTTGGAGGCGCGGTAGCACATGCCGGAGAGGCTACCCGCCGTCCCCGACCGGGCCCGGCGGGATTCCCCGGCCCAACCGGTCGGCCGTCCGTCCTATGCTTCCCGACCGGGGCCGGAACGGGCCCGACGCCTTCGCGGGCGGTGCGGTGGAGGGGAGGGACGCGCGGCGTGACCGGCACCGGGACGGACGAGGACGGCGGCGGGGCGGGCGCGGCACGGTGGTGGGGCATCGGCGAGGTGGCCGAGCGGACGGGGCTGAGCGTGCACGCGCTGCGCCTCTACGAGCGCGAGGGGCTGCTGGTCGGGCCGGTGCGGCGCAGTGCGGGTGGGCGGCGGCAGTACGGCTCGGTCGACGTCGAGTGGCTGCTGATCTGCGTGCGGCTGCGCGAGTCCGACATGCCGCTCGCCGACCTCAAGCGGTTCGCCGCACTGGTCCGCAGCGGGCCGGGCAACGAGGCCGAGCGGCTGCGGCTGCTCGACGCCCACCGGGAGCGGGTGGACGCCCGGATCCGGGCCCTGGAGGAGTGCCGGTCGGTGATCGACCGGAAGGTCGGTGTCTACGCCGACCACCTCGCCCGCGGCGAGGCCACGGGCCTGTGGGACCCGACGGCCTGAAGCCCCTCCCCCTCGCCGGCTGCGGAACGGCTCGGGCCGGGCGGCCGCCGAGGAGGAATCCGAAGTCGGCGGGGCGGGCTCTTCTTCGCCGCCGCACCCGCCGCACCCGACGACCGGGTGACCGGACGGGCGGCACGGGACGGGTTGCCCGGGACGGAACCCGGACGGGCACCGTCCCGCCCCGGTGGCGCTACGCGCTCGCCCCGGCTCCCTTCCGGCTCCCGCCCGGTGCCTCCCGGGCCGGGGGCGGGTCGGCGCGGACGGTCACGCCGCCTCGGCCGCCTCCTGGGCGGCGAGGATCTGTCCGGCGTGCCGGACCGCCCAGTCGCCGAGGGCGGCGAGCGGGCCCTCGGCCAGGCTGCTGCCCAGTGCGGAGAGCTCGTAGGACACCGCGCGGTCGCCCGGGGCGGTGACGCGGACGATCAGGCCGTTGGCGTGCAGGCGGCGCAGGGTCTGGGTGAGGACCTTGTCGCTGACGCCCGCGACGGCGGCCAGCAGGTCGAGGCGGCGGCGCCGGCCGGCCCGCAGGGCCATCAGCACCACCGGGTCCCAGGTGTGGGCGATCAGTTCGGCGGCCAGGCGTACCGCGCAGTCGGCGGCGAAGGGTTCGCAGTGGTGGTCGTTCACGGTTCCGTTCCTACCCGGTCCGGGCCTACCGAACGGTAGGCCCGGGGCTCCTAGCGTGATGTGCCATCAGGTCCGCACCGGACCATCGTGGTACGAGAAACGGGAGAACGACGTGCAGATCGGCATTCTGGGCACCGGCGCGCTGGCCTCGGCACTGGCGGAGGCGTGGGCGGCGAGCGGGCACCGGGTTCTCGTCGGCGGGCGTTCGCGGGACAAGGCGCTGGCGATCGCCGACCGGCTGGGCGACGCGGTGCGGGCGGTCGAGCCCGCGGAGGTGGCGGGGGCGAGCGGCGCGGTGGTCGTCGCGGTCTCCTGGGAGGGTCTCGACGAGGCGCTCGCCCTGGCGGGGGCCGGGCAGGGCTCGCTGGCCGGGAAGGCGGTGATCGACTGCACCAACGCGGTGGACTACGCCGACGGCCTGCTCAAGCCGTCCACCGGTTCGGCGGTGGAGCACGTCGCGGCGCTGGCGCCGGGCAGCCACGTGGTGAAGGCGCTGCACCTGTTCGCGGGGGCGGGCTGGCTGCTGCCCGCCGAGGGGCAGCCGACCCGGACGGTGGCGATGTGCGGCGACGACGGGGCGGCCCTGGAGACCGCGTCCGAACTGGTCCGCGACCTCGGCGGCGTCCCCGCCGTGATCGGCGGCCTGGAGCACGCCCGGCAGTTGGAGGACGTGGCCGGCTTCGTCATGCGCCTGGTCGCCACCGGCCACGACCCGGCCACCGCCGTCCCGGTCGTCGAACCCCGCCCCGCCGCCTGACCCGGGCCCGTCCCGCCCGTGCACGGGGTGCGCGGGCGGGGCGGCCCGCTTGATACGGTGCAGGTCACAACGTCGTGGCCGTGGAGGTGGCGGCCCGCCGCGTGGTGGGCCCGGTGGGCCCGGTCCGCGGTGACGACGTCCCCGACGATCCCGTTCCGGGTGAGGAGCCCCGCCGTGCCCCTGGTTTCCGTGGTGATGCCGGTCCACAACTCGGCCGCCACTCTCGGCGCTTCGGTGCGCTCCGTGCTCGCGCAGACCCACGCCGACGTGGAGCTGCTGATCACCGACGACGCGTCCGAGGACGACTCGATGGAGCTGCTGCGGGAGCTGGCCCGGCAGGACGGGCGGGTGCTCGCGCAGCCGGCGCCCGAGCAGGGCGGTGCGGCGCGGGCCCGGAACCTGGCGATCGCCCGGGCGCGGGGGGAGTACGTGGCGTTCCTGGACAGCGACGACATGTGGCTGCCGGAGAAGCTGGAGCGCCAGCTCGCGTTCGCCGCGGACGGCGACGCCCCGCTGACGTTCACCTCCTACTACAAGGTCGACGGCGACCACACCGGCGAGGCCCGGGACTTCACCCCCAACGGCCGGGTGGTCACGGCCCGGGAGCGCGTCACGTACCGGGACATGCTGGTGCAGGACCACATCGGGGCGCTGACCGCGATGTACGACCGGGCCGCGCTGGGCACCCGGCTGATGCCGGACATGCCGAAGCGGCAGGACTACGCGCTGTGGCTGTCGATCATGCGCGACGGGCACGCCGCCCGGGGCCTGCGCGAGCCGCTGGCGATCTACCGGGCGGGCCGGGCCGGGTCGCTGTCCTCGAACAAGCTGTCGCTGGTGAAGCACAACTGGGCGCTGTACCGCGAGCACGAGCAACTGCCGCTGCACCGCTCGGTGCTGGCGCTGGCCGGGGCGACGGTCCACTCGGTGCGCAAGGGCCGGATCTGAGGTCCGCCCGGCTCCGCGACGGGCCCCGGCGACGTCACGGGTGGGCGCGGCGGGCCGCCGCGCGGGCGGCCCGGGCGACGGCGGGGTCAGGGGGTGGCGGAGGCTTCCCCGCTGGGGAGGTCGTCGACCTTGATGTTGTAGTTGATGTCGGTGCCCTGCACCGAG
Source organism: Kitasatospora sp. NPDC004272 (assembly GCF_053603035.1). NCBI lineage: Bacteria > Bacillati > Actinomycetota > Actinomycetes > Kitasatosporales > Streptomycetaceae > Kitasatospora > Kitasatospora sp. NPDC004272. The sequence goes on from NZ_JBSGET010000206.1 coordinate 8,057, forward strand.
GTGACGGTCAGGGTCAGGCCCAGCGAGCTCCCGTCGGCGGCGACCAGCTGGCAGCGCATGGTGGTGCCGACCTTGCCGAGCAGGTCGCCGGGGCAGGTGACGGTGGGTTCCGGCTGGTTCTGGCTCTTGGCGAGCGTCTCGGCGGTCTTCTTGCCGAGCTTGTCGGCGGAGAGCCTGGGCAGCGCGGCGTCGCCGCCGGCGGTCCGGGTCGGCTGGACGGTCCCCACGTGCACCTCGGCGGAACAACCGGTCAGGACGGCCGCCGCGGCGGCGGCCACGGCCATCGACGCGATCCCGGCACTGCGTATTGCGAACACTCTCGGCTCCTGCTCTCCCCGTACGCGCCACCCCGTGGGGGGACGCCTGCCTGGACGAAAGCCGGAGCCTAACACTCCGGGGCCGGCCCTCCGGAGCCTCCGGGGCGCCCTGGCCCGACGGCCCGTCACCTCCCGCCCGGGCCGGGGCGGTTCACCCCCCGGCCCGGACGTCCGGACGTCCACATGGCGAGACGGCCGTCCCGGCGGTGGCGCCGCACGCCGGGCCCGGGGCGCCCGGGACGGTGGCGATTCGTCTGACGGTCCGTCAGATCACGGGCGGGTCAACTCCCTTCGCACGGTGCGGGTCTGGCGATCATGGTCCGCGGGGCGGGTGCGGACGGGCGGCCCAGAGCCGGACGGGACGGGGGCGGGGGTGGGCCGGAGCCGGGCGGGACGGGGCGGACCGGTCCTGTCACAAGCCTTGACGGTCCACCGACCAGGCACCTACGGTGCGGTCACCGATGGCCCCGGGCGGGTGGCCACGGCCTCCCCCACCCCGCGCCAGGAAGGGCGACCGCGTTGCCCCTGCACCCGCTCCCCCACCCGATCACCGCCACCCGCCAGCCGGGCGGCACCCTCCCGGTCCCGACCACCCGCCCCGAGGCCCCCGCGGACCGCCCGGGCCCGGCGGACGGCTCGCCGGGCGCACCGCCCGGGCCGACGCTGGCCCAGGTCGCGGCCCGCGCGGGCGTGTCGAGCGCCACCGCGTCCCGGGTGCTGAACCGGTCCGCGCCGGTGTCCGCCGAGATCGCGGCGCGCGTCGAGCGCGCGGCCCGCGAATTGAACTACGTCCGCCGCCGGGCGCCCGCCGCGACGGCCCGGGACACCGGGGCGATCGCCGTGGTGGCGTTCGCGGACGTGCTGCGCTTCCACGCCGACCCGTTCCCGGTGCGGCTGCTGGCGGGTGCGCAGCGGGTCGTCCCGGACCGGGAGTTGGTGGTGCTGACCGCGGGGCCCGGCCCGGCCCGGCCGTCGCTGGTGCGCTACCTGTGCGGCGGGCACGTGGACGGCGTGCTGCTGGTCGGGCGCTGGGGCGATCCCGCGCTGCCGGGGCTGCTGCAGGCCGCGGGCGTGCCGGTGGTGTCGCTGGGCCGCCCCCCGCAGTCGCAGCGCCTGGCGCACGTGGACGCCGACAACCTGAGCGGCGCCCGGGCCGCCGTGAACCTGCTGCACCGGGCCGGGCGGCGGCGGATCGCCACCATCGCCGGGCCGCCGGACACCGCCGCGGGCGCCGACCGGCTGGCCGGCTACCGGCGGGCGATGGCCGACCAGGGCGACCCGGCCCGCTGCGCGGTGGCGTACGGCGACTTCGGGTCGCGCTCGGGCGAGCACGCGATGCTCCGGCTGCTCGACCAGTACCCGGACGTGGACGCGGTGTTCGCCGCCTCGGACGCGATGGCGATGGGCGCGCTGCGGGCGCTGCACCGGCTCGGGCGGCGGGTGCCGGACGACGTCGCGGTGATCGGCTTCGACGACTCCCCGGCCGCCGCGACCGCCCGGCCGGGCCTGACCACCGTCCGCCAGCCGGTGGAGGACCTGGGCGCCCGGGCGGTGGAACTGCTCCAGGACCCGACCCCGGGCCGCTCGGTGGTGCTGCCCACCCACCTGGTGGTGCGCCAGTCCTGCTGACGGCCCGGCGTCCGACGCCCGGCGGCGACCACGGCCGCCGGGCGGCGCGGCACCGTTACACCGTCACAGTCCGGGAACGGGCCGTTCCGCGCCCCTGTCACGACCCGGCCGACAGCTGTCACAGTGAAACGGTCGAAGGCCACGGGGGCCGGACGGGAACGAGGTTGGGCAGATGAGGACACGTCTGGCAGCAGTACTGCTCGCCCTGGCGCTGGCGGGCGGCGGCGCCACGCTGGCCACCGGCACGGCCGCGGCCGCACCGCGCACCGCCGCGGCCG
>NZ_JBSGET010000207.1:0-10213 GCF_053603035.1 Kitasatospora sp. NPDC004272
TCCGTTCGGGCCCGGCGGGGGCGGCGGCCGCCGGCCCGGTCGCGGTGGCGGCCGCCGGCCCGGCTACGGCGTCGGCCGCGACCGCCGGTGGCGGGTACTTCGCGGCGTCGGGCCACGGCTCGCTGGTCGGGGGAACGGAACTGGACGTGGTCATGGGCAATACGCTCGGAGGCCCGGCTGAGAGGTTGATGAGAGGGGGCTATGAGGCCGCTCTAATCTCCCCGCGAACGGGTGACCTGCGCCTCGGCGAGGGGTGCCGGGAGGAGGGCCGCGGCGCCTCGGCGGGTGCGCGGAAAGGGGTGCGGGCGGCCGGCCGGTGGCGTGACGGGGGGTCAGTTCGCGGCGGGCTTCGGGGCGGCCGGGTCCGGGGCGGGCGGGGCGAGGCGGGTGCCGAGCCAGGTGAGCGCGGGCGGGATCTCCCGCGTCCAGGTGTGGAAGTTGTGGCCGCCGCTGTCCAGGGTGATGGTGGACAGCCGGGTCGGGGCCTTGAACGCGGCCACCATCTGCTGGGTGGGCTGGTAGTTCTCCTCGTTGCGGCTGGTGGCCAGCAGCAGCGAGACCGGCGGCGCGGGCTGGGTGCGCAGTCGCCACAGCAGGTCGTTGTCCTGCTTGACCTGGTCGCTGCCGCCGAACAGGTCGCCGGTGGTGGGGTCGTTGTGCACCTCGTAGTAGCCGGACAGCGCGATCGCCGCCCGGTACGAATCCGGCTTGCGCACCGCGAACTTGACGGCGCAGTAGCCGCCGGTGGAGTCGCCGATCACGGCCCGCGCCTCGGGCCGGTCGTCGACCCGGTAGGAGGCGGACATCGCCTTCGGCAGGTCCTCGGTGAAGAAGGTCTCCACCTGCGGGCCGCCGGGCACGTCCATGCACTCGGTGTCCCGGTTGCCGACCAGGGTCGGCCGCATCATCACCAGCACGGTGGGCGGCATCTCCTTGGCCTCGATGGCCTTCAGGGTGGACGCCGGGTACTGGAGCAGCGAGATCAGCTTCTCCGGGGTGCCCGGGTACCCGGACAGTGCCAGCACCATCGGGAACCGGCTGTTCGCGTACTCGGGCTGGAAGTACTGCGGCGGCAGGTAGACGTACGCGGGCGTGCCGGTCAGCCCGGAGCCGCTGCCGTGGATCTCCACCTGCTGGATCACCCCGGAGCGGTCCTGCGCGGAGCCCTGCGCGGAGTACATCTTCTGCTCGCCGGTCACCGAGACGGCCTTGCCGCCCGGCTGGTGGTCGACCACGGTGCCCGGGCTGCCGTCCAGGCCGAGCAGGTCGCTCCAGGTCGAGTAGAAGCCGAAATACGAGTTGGCGACCAGGCCCATCGCGGCCAGCACCGCGACCTGCGTCCCGAAGAACGCCCCGACCCGGCCCAGCCAGGCCCGCCAGTTCCGGCCGCCCAGCCGGGGCCACAGCCACATGGTGGCGGCGAACGCGGCGAGGGCCACCAGGGTGGCGATGATCTGCAGCGGGAGTCCGGTCAGGCTGGGCACCCGATGATCGTAAGGTACGCCTTCATCGAACTCCCAGTCGGCTCCCAGCAGGTTCACGGTTTCGCCAAGCGGGCCCCAAGCGGGCCCCAACCCGCCTCGCCGGACGACCGGGGCGCCGGGCGGCGCCCGGAGGGGGCGGGGCGGCGGTGTACGGTCGCACGGGGTGCCCGGACGAGGGACTCCGGGGGCGGGCGGGGAAGTCGGCGGCGGGAGGGGGCGAACGTGCGGACGCCTGAGGAACTTGGTCTGGTCGACTGGGCGGAGCTGGGTCACGCGTTCGGCAGTGCGGCCGAAGTCCCGGACTGGATCAGGGCGTTGTACGGCGGGGACGCGGCGGCCGCCGACCGGGCGGTGGACCTCCTGTTCGACCGGGCGCTGCACCAGGGGGCGGCCTCCTCGGCGGGCGTCGCCGCCGTGCCGTACCTGGCGCACGCCGCCGTGCACGGGGTGCACCGGCGGGACCGCGCGTTGGCGTTCATCGCCGGGACGGGCGGGACCGAGGAGGACTGCTGGTACGAGGAGGCGTGGGCGGCGGCGGAGCTGGCCGGGCGGGTCCGGGCGGCGGCCGAACTGCCGTTCCTGCTCCCGCTGTTGGGGGATGCGGATGTCGAGGTGCGGCGGCAGGTGGTGCGGGTGGCGCGCTGGGCGGCGGGGGAGTCGCTGCCGTCGGCGGTGGCGGCGCTGACGGAGTGCTTCCGGGCGGACCCGTCCGCGCGGGTGCGGGCCGAGGCGCTGGAGGTGCTCAGCCGCTTGGGCGGGCGCCGGGGGGAGGTGCTGCGGGCGGCGCTCGCCGACCCGGTGCCCGCGGTCCGGGCCACGGCCGCGCTCGGACTGCTGGAGGAGTCCGAACTCCCGTACCCGGCCGAGTTGTTGGGGGTGCTGGTGGCGGACGGCGGCGATCCGGCGTTCCGGGTGGTCCGGGACGAGTGGTTCCCCGGCGTCGGCAGCACCGAGAGCCGGGTGCAGCACCTGCTCGACGCCGACCCCGACGCCACCCGGGCCGCGGCCGCCGCCTGGATCGCCGCCGGTGACCACGACGCGCGCGGCACCCGCCGCGCCCTGCGGCTGGCCGCCCGCTGGCCCGGCCGCGAGGCGCCGGCCCTCGACCTGCTGGTCGCCGCCCTGCCGCACCAGCACGACCGGTACTGGCGGGCGAACCTGCTGCGGGGCCTGGCCGAAGGAGCGGCCCGCCACCCCGACCCGGCCGCCCTCGCCGCCGCCGTCCTCCCGGATGCCGCCCACCCCGACCGCCGGGTCGCCGAACCCGCCCAACTCCTCCTCGGCCGCACCGGCGACGCCCGGCTGCTCACCGCCGTCCCCGACCCGGCCCCGGCCGCGCTCGACGCGCTGGCCGCCCGCACCCCCGACCTCGCGCTGCGCCGCCGCGCCCTCGCCCCGTACCGCTCCCCGGACGACGGCACCGACCGCAGCGCCGCCGACGAACTCCTTGACGCGCTCACCCCCGCCGACACCGCCGCCCTGCTGCCCGAACTGACCCGGCTGCTGCGCGCCGCACCGAACCGGAAACTGCTGCACCTGCTCGGCGGCTCCGGCCCCGCCGACCCCCGACTCACCGCCGCACTGGGCGAGCTGGCCGCCCGCGACGGCCACCCCCTGCAGGCCGCGGCCGCCGTCGCCGCCGTCCGGCTCGGCGCCGACCCGGCCCCCGCGCTGCGGCTGCTCGCCGAACGGCTCGCACAGGGCCGGGGCGCCCTGGTCGAGGCGGCCCTGCTCGGACCGGTCGGCGCGCCGCTACTGCCGCTGGTGGAACGGCACTTGGCGGGGAGCGACCCGCAGGGCCGGGTGGACGCCGCCGAGGCGCTGTGGCGGATCACCGGCGACCCCCGGCGGTCCGTCCCCGTCCTGCTCGACGTCTTCCGCCCCACCTGGCCCGGCCTGCGCGCCCTGACCGTGCTGCGCCGGATCGGCCGCCCGCTGCCCGCCGAACACCGTGCCCTGCTGGACGGTTGGCTCTCTCCCGACCACGTCGGACCGAGCGAGGAGGAGGTCTTCTGGTACGACCGCCTCGGCAACCAGCTGCGCGCGGAGGCCCGGCTGCTGCGCGCCCGGCAGCCCTGAGCGCCCGGCACTCCTGAGCGCCCGGCGGGAACGGTGACGGCCCGCCGCACCCATGGGGAAGGTGCGGCGGGCCGTCAGTCCGTGGCGGTGCGTCAGCCCAGGCTGTTGTAGATGGTGTTCAGCAGCGTGGAGTTGTTGTCGTCGTTCTCCAGGGCGAAGGCGAACATGCCGCCCAGGCCCTTGTTCTTCGCGTAGGCGGCGCGGGCCTGGATGGCCTTCGGGTCGTCACCGGTCCAGAAGTTGGTGCCGTCGTAGACCCAGGTGCTCTCGGTCACCGGGTCCCAGTGGGTGTTCTGGGCGGTGAGGGTGAGCTCGCGCCAGCTGGCCAGGCCGGCCTCCTGGCTGCCGGGCTTGGCCGGGGTGGCGCCGGTGGCGTTCTGGTACAGGCCGTAGTTGTTGCCGGCCTGGACGCCGGTCCAGCCGCGGAAGTAGAACGGGATGCCGAGGATGATCTTGTTGGACGGGAAGCCGCCCTTGATCCCGTACTCCGGCAGGCCGGTGGTGTACGCGGCCAGCGTGGTGTCCACGTTGTACTTGGCGGTGCCGGGGGCGATCGGCGTGGTCGGGTCGGCCGGGCTGTCGTGCAGCGGGTCCTGGAGGTTGGTCGGACCGGTGGCGTCCCACGAGCCGTGCATGTCGTAGGTCATGATGTCGGCGTAGTCCAGGTACGAGCCGATCTTGTCGGTCTCGATGTACTGGATCTTGTCCTGGCCGGACGGCAGCGCCGCGGTGAGCAGGAACTTCTTCCCGACGCTGGCGCCGTACGAGTCGAGCTGGCTGCGGAACTCGGCGAGCAGCGCGGTGAAGTTCTGCTTGTCGGCCGCGGAGTAGTGGTTGCCGGTGTGGCCGCCGGCCGAGCCCGGGTACTCCCAGTCGATGTCGATGCCGTCGAAGATGCCCGCGGCGCTGGCCGCGCCGCCCGCCGCGTCACCCGCGACGTTGGTCGGCAGGTTGCCCTTCAGGAACATGTCGATGCAGGACGAGACCAGCTTCTTGCGCGAGGCGTCGGTGGCCGCCGCGTCGGAGAAGTACTTGGAGTACGTCCAGCCGCCCAGCGAGAGGGTGACCCGCAGGTTCGGGTTCTTCGCCTTGAGCTGGCGCAGCTGGTTGAAGTTGCCCTTCAGCGGCTGCTCCCACTCGTCGGTGGAGCCGTCCACCGAGATCGCGTTGGAGTAGTCCATCTGGTAGTCGGCGTACGCGTCGGCCGCGCCGTCGCCCGCGTTCGGGTTGCTCTCGTTCGCGGCGTCCGACGCCTTGACCGCCTCGAAGCAGTTGAGGTTGGTCGGGTGGATGTTCTCGAACGCGTACGAGATCACGTCCAGCTTGGTGGCCGCGCCCGAGGTGTCCACGTTCTTCGGGTAGTAGGCGGCGTCGTACACCGACCACTGGTCGAAGTACGCCGACTTCAGCGGCTTGGCGGTGGCCGGCGCGGCGGCGGTGGAGGTGGTCACCGCGGCGGACTGCAGCGAGGCGTGGCCCGCCTTGTCGTACGCCTGCACGCTGAAGGTGTACGAGGTGCTCGGCAGCAGCGAGGAGATCGCGATGTTGGTGCCCATCGAGGTGCCGACCAGCTGGCCGTTCGACCACACCTTGTACCCGACGTAGTTGTCGGTCGAGTCGGTCGAGGCGTTCCACTTCAGCACCACCGCATTGGCGGTGGTCCTGGTGACCGTCACCCCGCCCGGCACGGTGATCTTGCCGTCGCCCGACGGGCCGTTGCCGGTGCCCGAGCTGGAGCTCGCGGACGGCGACGGGGACGTCGAGGTCGAGTTGGACGGGCTGGGCGAGGTCGAGTTCGACGGGCTCGGCGAGGCCGAGGCCGAGTTCGACGGCTTGGGCGAGCCGGAGGTGCTGGTGGACGCGGACGGGCTGGTCGAACCGCCGGTGCCCGGGCCGGTCAGCGCCAGGTCGTCCGCCTGGTAGGCGCCGGTGCCGTACCAGCCGTGGGTGAACACCGTCACCGAGGTGGTCGACGCGCCCGTGGTGAACGTGGTGCTCAGCTGGGTGTAGTTGGTGGCGCCCGGCGTCCAGGTGGACGCGTTCACGCCGGTGCCGGTGGCGCCCAGGTACACGTAGCTGCCCTTGAGGAAGCCCGAGAGCGTGTACTGGGTGTTCGGCTGGACGGTGACGACCTGCTGGCACTGGCCGGTGTCCGAGGCGGTGGCGTTGCCGTTCAGCGCGTAGGACCCGCCGTGCACGGGGGTGGTGACCACCGAGCCGCTGGTGCAGGTCCAGCCGCTCAGCGAGCCGGCCTCGAAGTCGCCGTTGGCGAGCAGGTTGACGGTGGCGGCGGAAGCCGAACCGAGCGAGAGCGCCAGGGCGGTGGAGCCGACGGTCATGGCGGCGGCCACCACGAGGGCGCCGGCGCGGCGCCGGGAGGGAGCCCGGCGCGAGGTCGACTCGGGTGCGGGCGTGGCCCGTTCAAGCATGGAGGAACCTCCGGAGAAGTGGGGTTGTCCGGTAGGTGCGGCGGCCGTGGGGACCAGGTGGGAGCCTGCGCGCTTGGGGTGAGCGCGTCACCTAGATTGGACTGGACCATTCGTCCGGGTCAAGGATTTTGGACCACGAACCGTCAGGAAGCTTTCCGATCAGTCCCTCCGGGGGCGTCCTGCCCGGCCCCACCCGCCCGCCCGGGCGCCTCCCGCGCGGGTGCTGCGGCGCTTCCCCGCGCGGGCCGGCGGGCTGGCGGGGGCTTTGCCGCGCGTGGCTCGTGGGGTCCGCCTGCGGGGGCCGCGGGGGCGGGGGAGGGGGTCAGGGGCGGCGGGTGGTGCGGGCGACCAGGGCGACGGCGGGGAGGCCGACGGCGGCGAGGACGTAGCCGGCGGTGGGGAGGGCCCCGAGGGTGCCGAGGACGGCCACGCCCAGGGCCGAGCCGGCCTGGCGGACGCCGTTGAGGGCGCCCTGGCCGGTCGCGGCGTACGCGGGCGGGGCGGCGACCGCCATCGCGGCGGCGGCCCCCGGGATGGACAGCGTGCCGGTCGCGGCGAGGGCCAGCTCGGCGGCGACCAGGAGCGGCAGCGGGGGGTGCGGGCCGCCGCAGGCGACGAGCAGCAGCCCGGCCAGGACGCCCGCCGACATGCCCGCCAGCAGGACCGGCGGCGACCCGTACCGGGCCACCAGGCGACCGGTGAAGAACGGCATCACGCACACCGGGAAGGCGATCGGCAGCGAGGCCAGCCCGGCCTGCAACGGACTCAGGCCGTAGCCGTGCTGGAGCCGCACCGCGAACAGGTACATGCCGCCGAAGTACGCGAAGCAGGACACCGCCGCCGCGACCATCGCCGCCCGCACCCGCGGCAGCGCCAGCAGCGCGGGCGGCAGCACCGGCGCGGCCACCCGGCGCTCCACCACCGCCACCGCGGCGAAGCAGACCAGCGCCGCCGCGACCGGCACCAGGGCGAACGGCGCCCCCCACCCCGCCGACCCGGCCTCGACCAGACCGAAGGTCAGCAGGCCGAGCGCGGCCGTGGACAGCACCAGACCGGGACGGTCCAGCGCCCGGGCGGCCCGCACCGGCGGCCGGGGCAGCCGACGGGCCAGCAGCAGCGCGGCCAGCGCGATCGGCGGGTTGACCAGGAACACCAGCCGCCAGCCGCCCAGTTCGACCAGCGCCCCGCCGAGCACCGGCCCGGCCGCCGCACCCAGGCCGCTGAGCGCCGTCCAGGCCCCGATCGCCCGGGTGCGGCGGCCCGGATCCGGGTTCAGGTGGATCAGCAGCGCCAGCGAGGCGGGCACCAGCCCCGCACCCGCCGCGCCCAGCAGCGCCCGTCCGGCGATCAGCCAGCCGATGCCCGGCGCCAGCGCGCACAGCGCCGACAGGACCGCGAACAGGCCGAGCGACCAGGCGTAGACCCGCCGGGCGCCCCACCGGTCGGCGACCGCGCCGCCCGCCAGCAGCAGACCCGCGAAGACCACCGTGTAGGCGTCCACCGCCCAGGGCAGCGCCGCCGCGCCCGGGTGCAGCGACGCCTGCACGTCCGGGACGGCGATGTTCAGGACCGAGGTGTCGAGCAGGACGAGCAGGTTCCCGGCGGCGATGCCCGCGAAGGTCAGCCCGGCGCGGGTGCGGGGGGCGGGCGCGGTGTCGGGGGCGGGCGGGCGGAGGGAGGGGAGGGCCGTGGTCATGGGGGCAGCCTGTCCCGGCGGACGGGCGGTCCGCGACGCCGGGAATCCGATGCCCCCATCGGAGAGTCCGATGGGCCGCGGTTAGGCTGCCGCAGTGGACTCCCGTTACCTGCGCGCCCTCGTCGCGGTCGTCGACCACGGCGGCATCTCCGCCGCCGCCCAGGCCCTCGGCTACGCCCAGTCCAGCGTCAGCGCCCAACTCAAGCGGCTGGAAGCCGACCTGGGCGTGAGCGTACTCGTCCGGGCCGGCACCGGCGCCGTGCTCACCGAAGCCGGCGCCCGGCTCCTCCCGCACGCCCGGGCCGCCCTCGAACTGGAGGAGCAGATGCGACGGGCCGCCCTCGGCGACCGCCCCCGGCTGCGGATCGGCGCCCAGGAGTCACTGGCCCACGCCTGGATGCCCGACGTGCTGGCCGCGCTGGAGTACGGGACGGCAGGGGGCCCGTCCGGCCGGGACACCGGAGCGGACGTCGAGCTGACGGTCGCCAACCGGGCCGCACTGGAGCGGGCCTTCGGGGCGGGCGAACTGGATCTGGTTCTCCAGTACGACAACGGCGCCCGCGCACTCGGCCCGCACACCGTCGTCGGACACGACCGCACCGTCCTCGTCACCGGACCCGGCCACCCGCTGGCCCGACAGGAACGGGTCACGCCCGAACAGGTGCTCCGCCACGACTTCCTGGTGGCCGAACGCGGCTGCACCTCCGAGATGCTCGTCGACCGCTTCGGACGCGACCTGCTCTCCGGAGCCCAACTCACCACGGTCCAGGGCTCGCTGTCCGCCCTGCTCCGCCTCACCGGACACGGCCAGGGCCTCTCCCTGCTACCCGCACTGGCCGTGACCCGGGAACTGGAGGACGGCGAACTCGTCGAACTGCACCTCACCGAGCAGCTCCGCCCGGTCGCCATCGTCGCCCGCTGGCGGCCCCGGCCGGGCCTCGCCGAGAGTGCCCTGCGGGCGCTGCTGGACGTGGCGCGCCGGGCGGACCCACTGGGGGGCTGAGCGGCGCTCCCCCCGCCCCACCCGCCCCACCCGCCCACTCGTGCGCCGCCTGCGGAGGTGGGCGGTGGGGCTTCGCTGTCCGTGTCCGTGTTCGGTGGCGGGTGGCGGGTGGCGGGTGGCGGGTGGCGGGTGGCGGGTGGCGCCAGCCCGGGCGGGCGGTCGAGGGGGCGCGGGAGCCGTTGTGCGCCCCTGGCTCGTAGTTGCATATGACTTGCAATTGCGTCCGTATAAGCGGAAGGATGGCCCAGCTCACCGCCCCGCGGCACCGTCGGCATCTCGGAGGGAACTTCCATGGCAGCGCCCAGTCGTCTGCGCGACCGGCTCACTCGGGAGGAGTGGATCCGGCTCGCCGGAATGGGCGGGTTCGTCCTGCTCCTGCACGTGGTGGGGTGGGTGACCCTGCTGGCGGTGATCGCGCCGAAGCACTACGACGTGGGCGGGCAGGTGTTCGGGGCCGGGATGGGGCTGACGGCGTACACGCTGGGGATGCGGCACGCCTTCGACGCGGACCACATCGCGGCGATCGACAACACCACCCGCAAGCTGATGGGGCAGGGCAAGCGCCCGCTCTCGGTGGGGTTCTGGTTCTCGCTGGGGCACTCGTCGATCGTGTTCGGGCTGTGCGCGCTGCTGGCGTTCGGGATCAGGTCGCTGGCGGGGCAGGTGGAGTCGGACGACTCGACGCTGCACGACGTGACGGGGCTGATCGGGGTCAGCGTCTCGGGGACGTTCCTGGTGCTGATCGGCCTGATCAACCTGGGCGCGTTCAACGGGATCCTCAAGGTGTTCCGGCGGATGCGCCAGGGCGACTTCGACGAGGCCGAGCTGGAACGGCAGCTGGACAGGCGCGGGTTCCTGAACCGGATCCTGGGGCGGGTGACCCGGGCGGTGACCAAGCCGTGGCACATGTACCCGGTGGGGCTGCTGTTCGGGCTGGGTTTCGACACCGCGACGGAGGTCTCGCTGCTGGTGCTGGCGGGCGGCGCGGCCGCGTTCTCGCTGCCCTGGTACGCGCTGCTGGTGCTGCCGGTGCTGTTCGCGGCGGGGATGAGCCTGCTGGACACCATCGACGGCTCGTTCATGAACTTCGCCTACGAGTGGGCGTTCTCCAAGCCGGTCCGGAAGATCTACTACAACCTGACGGTGACCGGCCTGTCGGTGATCGTGGCGCTGGTGATCGGCGTGATCGAGCTGCTCCAGCTGGCCTCGGAGAAGCTGGACGTCACCGGCGGCCCGATCGGCTGGATCGGTTCGCTGGACCTGAACATGGTGGGCTACGTGATCGTCGGCCTGTTCGTGGTGACCTGGGCCGGGGCGCTGGCGTTCTGGAAGTTCGGCCGGGTCGAGCAGAAGTGGGGCGCGGGCCTGCGCGGCGAACAGGCGTGAGCGTGCGGAGGGGCGGGAACAGGCGTGAGCAGGCGTAGCGGCTGAGAAAGTGTGGGGTAATTGATCAACTGCGTGGCGTGATCCAGTGGCTGTGATCTTCGCGGTCGGGTGTCCGCGAAGATCGCCGCCATGTGCG
>NZ_JBSGET010000208.1:0-10201 GCF_053603035.1 Kitasatospora sp. NPDC004272
GGTCGAGGCGGCCGCGGCCGCGGCCGTCGCCGAGCCGGTGGCGCCCGTCGCGGAGGCCGTGGAGGCCGCACCGGCCGTCAAGGCCGCGGTGGAGCCCGTCGCGGAGCCGGTCGAGGCGGCCGCGGCCGCCGTGGTCGCCGAGCCCGTCGAGCCGGTGGTCGAGCCCGTCGCGGAGCCCGTCGCGGAGCCCGCCGCGGAGCCGGTCGCGGTGGCCGAGACCACCGAGGTGCCGGAGATCGTCGCCGAGGCCGTGGAGGCCGTCGTCGCCCCGGCCGCCGAGCCCGCCGCCGGACCGGCGGAGCCGCAGCCCGCGCCCGTGGACGCGGAGGGCGCGCCCGCCGCGAACCTGGCCCCGGTGTTCGTCGAGCCGGTCGAGCAGCAGGGCGCCGCGCCGGTCGAGCCGCAGCCCGGGACGGCCGCGGCAGTTGACGCGCCGTCGGCCGAGCAGCCCGTGGCCGTCGAGCCCGAGCCCGAGGCCGTCCAGGCCGAGCCGCTGCCGGTCGGGTCGGTGCCGGCCGAGGCCGTGGCCGAGCAGGTCGCGCAGGTCGCGCAGCCCGAGGCCGCGAACGCGCAGACGGTGAGCGGCGAGGCCGTCGCGGAGCCGATCCCCGACCCGGCCGCGAAGCCGTCCGGCCGGGGTGCGCACCGGCGCATCTCCGCGTTCCTCGCCGCCCCCGCCGGTCTGCCGCTGCTGGAGCCCGAGGCCCCGGCCGCCGCCGTCGAACCGCAGCCGGAAGCGGCCGCCGAGGAGTCCGCGGCCCCGGCCGTCGAGGCCCCCGCCGAGCAGCCCGCCGCCGAGCAGGTCGCGCAGCCCGCGGCCGCGCCCGCCGAGCCGGTCGCCGCGTCGGAGCCGGCGCAGCAGCAGGAGTCGGCCGAGCAGCCCGCCGCCACCGCCGTCGAGCCCGTGACCGTCGAGCCCGTGACCGTCGAGCCCGAGGCCGCGCCGGTCGCGCCGGAAGCCGTTCCCGGGACCGCGGTCGAGGCCGAGGGTGAGACCGAGGGCGACACCGCCGTCGAGGCCGCCGAGGCCGCCGAGGTCGTCGAGCCGGCGTCCGAGTCCGCCGTCGAGCCCGAGTCCGCCGTCGGGCCCGAGTCCGCCGAGGCCGTCGCCGAGGAGGAGCGGGCGCCCGCCGCGCCGGGGTACGACGAGGCCGGGCGGGAGGCCGTCCACCAGGTGATCCGGGAGCGGCGCGACGTCCGCAACGGCTTCCGGTCGGACGCGATCCCGCACGAGGTGCTGATCCGGGTGCTGGAGGCGGCGCACACCGCGCCGAGCGTCGGCTACTCGCAGCCGTGGGACTTCGTGGTGATCCGTTCCGCGAAGACCCGCCGGAAGATGCACGAACTGGCGGAGCGCCAGCGCGAGGCGTACGCGGACTCGCTGCCCAAGGGCCGGGCGAAGCAGTTCAAGGAAATCAAGATCGAGGCGATCCTGGAGACGCCGGTCAACATCGTGGTGACTGCCGACCGCACCCGCGGCGGCCGGCACACCCTGGGCCGGCACACCCAGCCGCAGATGGCCCCGTACTCGGCCGCGCTGGCGGTGGAGAACCTGTGGCTGGCGGCCCGCGCCGAGGGCCTGGGCGTCGGCTGGGTGAGCTTCTTCGACGAGGAGGAGCTGGTCCGCGAGCTCGGCCTGCCCGAGCACCTGGAGGTCGTCGCCTACCTGTGCGTCGGCTACGTGGACGCGTTCCCGGACGAGCCGGAGCTGCAGCAGCAGGGCTGGGCGAAGAAGCGCCCGCTGTCCTGGGTGGTGCACGAGGAGCAGTACGGCAACCGGGCGCTGCCCGGCGAGGAGCCGCACGACCTGCTGACCGACACGCTGCGCGGCATCCGCCCGCTGGACGCCAAGGCGCTCGGCGAGGCCTGGGACCGGCAGAAGCGGATGACCAAGCCCGCCGGTTCGCTCGGCGTGCTGGAGCTGATCGCGGCCCAGCTGTCCGGCCTGGCCCGGCAGTGCCCGCCGCCGGTCCCGGAGCCCGGCTGCGTGGCGATCTTCGCCGGTGACCACGGCGTGCACGCCCAGGGCGTCACCCCGTGGCCGCAGGAGGTCACCGCGCAGATGGTCGGCAACTTCCTGGCCGGCGGCGCGGTGGTCAACGCCTTCGCCGCGCAGGTCGGCACCGAGGTGTGCGTGGTGGACGTCGGCGTGGCCGCCGAACTGCCGGACGCCATCCAGCAGGGCCGCACCACCGGCCTGCTGCCGCGCAAGGTCAAGCCCGGCACCGACGACATGACCCAGGGCCCGGCGATGAGCCGGGACGAGGCGCTGCGCGCGATCGAGGTCGGCATCGAGACCGCCCGCGACCTGGTCGCGGCGGGCAACAAGGTGCTGATCACCGGTGACATGGGCATCGCCAACACCACCGCCTCCGCCGCGCTGATCTCGGTGTTCACCGAGACCGACCCGGCCGAGGTGACCGGCCGCGGCACCGGCATCGACGACGCGACCCACGCCCGCAAGGTCGAGGTCGTCCGGCAGGCCCTCGACCTGCACAAGCCCGACCCGGCCGACCCGATCGGCGTGCTGTCGGCCGTCGGCGGCCTGGAGCACGCCGCGCTCGCCGGGTTCCTGCTCGGCGCGGCCTCGCTGCGCGTCCCGGTGATCCTGGACGGCGTGATCGCCGGCTCGGCGGCCCTGGTCGCCAAGGCCATCGCCCCCGAGGTGCTGGCCGCCTGCATCGCCGGCCACCGCTCCGCCGAGCCCGGCCACCAGACCGCGCTCGCCAAGCTCGGCCTGCGCCCGCTGATCGACCTCGACCTGCGGCTCGGCGAGGGCACCGGTGCCCTGCTGGCCCTCCCGCTGGTGCAGAGCGCGGCCCGGGCGATGCACGATGTAGCCACCTTCGACTCCGCCGGAGTCACCGAGAAGGCCTGACCCACCGGCACCGGCCGCCCCCGCAGTGCGAGGGGGCGGCCGCCCCGCCGAACCCGTACCGGCTCAAGGGCGCGCCGGCACCGGGCTCCCGCCCGTGGGGCCGTCCCGCCGAACGGCCCCAGCACCGCCGCTCACCCAGGAGCTCCCCCTCATGACCGCGCCCACGCCCCACCCGTCCACCCAGGGCCTCACCCCGTACCCCGTCGGGCTGCTGCTCGCGGGCCGCCGCGTCGTCGTCGTCGGCGGCGGGCAGGTCGCCCAGCGCCGGCTGCCCGCGCTGATCGCCGCGGGCGCCGAGATCCACCTGATATCCCCGGCCACCACCCCCGCCGTCTCCGCGATGGCCGACGCCGGCGAGCTCACCTGGCACCAGCGCCCGTACGCGGACGGCGACCTCGCCGACACCTGGTACGCCCTGGTCGCCACCGACGACCCGGCGGTCAACACCGCCGTCTCCGCCGAGGCCGAGCGCCTGCGCGTCTTCTGCTCGCGCAGCGACGACGCCTCCGCCGCCACCGCCTGGACGCCCGCCTCCGGCCACGACTCCGGCGCCACCGTCGCCGTCCTGACCGGCGACCCCCGGCACTCCGCCGCCCTGCGCGACTCCATCGTGGCCGGCCTGCGCGACGGCTCGCTGGCCGCCCGCCAGTACCGGGCCCGGGACGCGGGCGTCGCCCTGGTCGGCGGCGGGCCGGGCGACCCCGACCTGATCACCGTCCGCGGCCGCCGCCTGCTCGCCGACGCCGACGTGGTGGTCGCCGACCGCCTGGCCCCCCGCGAGCTGCTCGCCGAACTGCCCCCGCACGTCGAGGTGATCGACGCCTCCAAGATCCCGTACGGCCGCTACATGGCCCAGGAGGCGATCAACCGGACGCTCGTCGAGCACGCCAAGGCCGGCAAGTTCGTGGTCCGGCTCAAGGGCGGCGACCCGTACGTCTTCGGCCGCGGCGGCGAGGAGCTGCTCGCCTGCGTCGAGGCGGGCGTCCCGGTCACGGTGGTGCCCGGCATCTCCTCCTCGATCAGCGTGCCCGCGGCCGCCGGGATCCCGGTCACCCACCGCGGGCTGACCCACGAGTTCACCGTCATCTCCGGCCACGTCGGCCCCGGCGACCGCTCGCTGACCAACTGGGAGGCCGTCGCGAAGATGACCGGCACCCTGGTCCTGCTGATGGCCGTCGACAAGATCGGCGCGATCGCCGCCGAACTGGTCGCCCACGGCCGGGCCGCGGACACCCCGGTCGCCGTGGTTCAGGAGGGCACCACCGCCACCCAGCGCCGGGTCGACGCGACCCTCGCCACCATCGGCGAGACCGTCGCGGCGGAGGGGATCAAGCCCCCGGCGGTCATCGTGATCGGCGACGTGGTCGGCGTCCTCAACCCGTAGGAAGAACGCGTGTATTCAGGGGCCCGGGGAACGGCGGGTCCGTGCTGCTGGTGGCCGGAGCCCATTGAAGGTTCGTGCTGCTGCGTGTAGTGAACAGAACCATAAACAGATGCGCGCTCCGGCAGTGAACCGTCAGCAGCCATGGGCTCGCCGTTCCCCGAGCCCCTGGCGGTGCTCTCCCGAGCCCTGGTGTCCTTCCCGACGTGCGAAAATCGTCCGGTGTCCGAGCCTCTCACCGTCACCGACGCCGCCGACCCCCGGCTGAGCGACTACACCGACCTGACCGACGTCGAACTGCGCCGCCGCCGGGAGCCCGCCGAGGGCCTGTTCATCGCCGAGGGGGAGAAGGTGATCCGCCGGGCGCTGGCGGCCGGGTACCGGATGCGCTCGATGCTGCTGACCGCCAAGTGGCTCGGCGTGATGGCGGACGTGATCGAGGGCGCGGACGCCCCCGTCCACCTGGTCGAGCCCGCGCTCGCCGAGCGGGTGACCGGCTACCACGTGCACCGGGGCGCGCTCGCGTCGATGGAGCGCAAGCCGCTGCCCACCGCGCCGGAGGTGCTCGCGGGGGCCCGCCGGGTGGCCGTCCTGGAGGGGCTGGTGGACCACACCAACCTGGGGGCGATCTTCCGCTCCGCCGCCGCGCTCGGGATGGACGCGGTGCTGCTCTCCCCGGACTGCGCCGACCCGCTGTACCGGCGGGCCGTCAAGACCTCGATGGGCGCGGTCTTCTCCGTCCCGTACGCCCGGCTCGACCCGTGGCCGGACGCGCTCGGCGCCGTCCGGGAGGCCGGGTTCGAGCTGCTGGCGCTGACGCCCTCCGGCGCGGAGGACTTCACCGCGGCCCGCCCGCACCTGCTCCCGAAGGCCGCGCTGATGCTCGGCGCCGAGGGCGACGGCCTGACCCCGAAGGCGCTGGCCGCCGCCGACCAGCGGGTGCGGATCCCGATGGCGCACGGCATCGACTCGCTGAACGTCGGCGCGGCCGCCGCCATCGCCTTCTACGCCGTCAACCACGGCTGACGGACGGGCCCGCGCTCACCGGGCGGCGAACACCGTCGCGTCCGCGTCGTCCAGCACGAAGCCGTTGTCGAACCGGACCCGCACCGAACTGCGCGGCCCCTGCGCGGCGAACTCCCGCCAGTGCGGCTCCAGTTCGGCCAGCTGGGCCTCCAGCCGGCGCAGGCTCTCCGCGGGCATGGTGTGCCCGTAGTCCTCGAACAGGGCCCGCAGCCGCTCGTACTCGCGGACCTCCTCGGGCGGCGGCAGCTCCCCGGTGACCCGGACCACGGTGCCCTCGATCCCCGCGCCCAGCAGCAGGAAGCCGACCAGCGGGCCGTCCTCCCCGGCGGACGCCCCGCCCAGCGCCAGGTCCTCGACCAGCCTGACGCGTTCTCCCTCCACCAGGGCCACCGCTACCGCCACCTCTCCCGCCTCGCTCCGCGCCGCCGCCGGACCGGCGCACGGCACCGCCATTATCCGTGGGCCGACGGGCCGTCGGGCTTCCGTCCGCGCCGGGTGCTCCGGTAAACAGTGCGGTGTGATCATCGACCTGCGGCAGCGGTTCGTCGCCCCGCTCCGCCGCCTCGTCCGGCGCCGCGGCTACCGGGCCCCGCTCGCCCTGGCTGCCCTGCTCTCCCTGCTGCTGTGCCTGCCGAACGGCGCACCGCACGGCGTCCTGACGGTGGCGTTCGTCCTCGGCGGCTTCCTCTGGACCCTCCTGGACGTGCTGTTCCCCCCGGTCACGATCCCGCTGCTGCTGATCGTCGGCCTGCCCGCCGCCCTGCTGGCGATCCGCTACCGCAAGCACCTCAAGCGCCCTGCCCGCCCCGGCAACAGCGCCCTGCTCTGCTGCGCGCTGGGCGTCGCGGCCGTCCTGCTGGGCGAGAGCGTCCCGGGCGAGGACCCCGGACTGCTCGGCCTCGGCGCGCTCACCCTGCTCGCCCTCCCGGCCGGCTGGCTGCTCTGGCACCAGACCCCCTGGGCCCGCCGGGCCGCCACCACCGTCCCCGGCCGGTTCGGCTGCCGGCGCTGGGCCGCCGCACCGCTGCTGCTCGCCACCGGCGCCCTGCTGGTCCACTACGACGTCCCGGCCGGCGCCCGCTTCGCCGCCACCCGCTCCGCCCTCACCACCCACGCCGAACACACCCTCGCCACCGGCGACACCGCACCCGCCTGGGTGGCCGGCTACCGCCTGGAGCAGACCGAACTCGTCGGCAGCGGCGTCACGTTCACCGTCGCGGGCACCGGCGTCTTCGCCCCGCACGGCTACGCCTACTTCCCGCACGGCACCCCCGCGGGCAAGTCCGCCGGGTACTACACCGAACTCGGTGACGGCTGGTACAGCTGGTCGGGCCCCGACCACTTCTGAACGCCCGGCCCCTCACGCCGCCCGGCGGGCCGCCGGAGGACGGATCGGCTGCGGCGCGGGCCGGCGCGGATCGTGGTGCCGGCGGCCCGTCAGGTCGCCGACCCGCAGCACCAGGTCCGCCGCCGGGGGAGCGGGCCACACCGTCAGCAGGTGCTCCTCCACCGGGCGGGCCGCCGTGTCGGCCTCCCGCCCCCGGTCCCGGCCGCGGGTCTGCACCCGCACCCGGTACCAGCCGCGCCCGGCCCGCGCCAGGTTCCCCGGCCCGTCGACGTCCACCCCGTCCCAGGCGCGCAGCCGCAGTTCCCCGCTGCTGTACAGCGACAGCTCCACCACGCTCTCCCACCGCGGCCCCGGCTCCGGCGGCCGCCCCGGGCAGCTCTCCACCGTCAGCCGGACCAGCCCGGTGTGCGTGCCGCACAGCACCGTCAGGTGGTCCGGGCAGCCCGCCGCCACCCCGTTCCCGTGGAACAGCCGGTCCAGCGCGTGCGCGTCCCAGCCGTCCGGCAGCTCCGGTCCGTACAGGAAGTACTGGCAGTACGCGACGTGCATCGCGTCGGTCGTCCACATCATGCGGCACATGCTGCCGCCCCGTACTGACAAGCCGTCAACGCCGTCCAGCACCCTCCGGTAACGTCCCGGCCATGCCGACCGCGCCGACACCCGTCGTCCTGGAGGGCCGCCAGGTGCGGCTCGAACCGCTCCAACCCGCCCACGTCCCCGCCCTGTTCGCCTCCGGCGGCCGCGACGAGGAGGTCTGGCGCCACCTCAGCGCCCCCACCCCGCACACCGAGGACGAGCTGCGCGCGATCGTCGCCGCCCGGCTGGCCGACGCCGCCCGCGGCCACCGCCTCCCGCTCGCCGTCCTCGACCGGGCGAGCCGCGCCGCGATCGGCACCACCAACCTGCACGGCTGGGACGTCCGCACCGGCCGGATCGAGATCGGCGGCAGCTGGCTCGGCCGCCGCTGGTGGCGCACCGGAGCCAACCGCGAGGCCAAGCTCCTGCTGCTGGCGCACGCCTTCGACACCCTCGGCTTCACCGAGGTCCGCTGGCGGGTCGACGCCGCCAACACCCGCTCCCGCGAAGCCGTCACCCGCCTCGGCGCCCGCCCCGCCGACCCCGGCGCCCCGCCGCACGGCCTGCTCCACTACACGATGCCCGCCACCGACTGGCCCGCCGCCCGCACCCGCCTCACCGGCTGAAGGAGCCCCGCCCGCATGCCCGACCTCCCGTACGAACTCCTGGGCGGCCTGGCCGAGAACCCGGCCCTGCCCGCCGACCTGGTCGACCGCCTGATCGCCGCCCCGCTCCGCCACTACGGGCTCGCCAAGCGCCCCGACCTGACCGGGGCCCAGCTCGACGCCCTGATCGCCCGCGACGCGCACGCCGTCGCCCTCAGCCGCCACCTGCCGAAGCCGGTGCGCCGCCGCCTCGCGGCCCACCCCGACCCGGGCGTCCGGACCGCCCTGGTCATCTCCGCCGCCCCGGACGAGGACACCGAGCTGTTCGAACGGTTCGCCACCGATCCGGCGCCCGAGGTGCGCAAGCAGCTCGCCCAGAGCGACCGCACCCCCGCCGACCTGCGCGCCCGCCTCGCCCACGACCCCGACCCGGAGGTCCGCGCCGCCCTCGCCCAGTGGTGGAGCGCCGCCCCCGAACCCGTCCGGCGCACCCTGCTCACCGACCCCGAGGGCAGCGTCCGCGCCGCCGCCTGCGGCACCTACTTCCGCCGCCTGCCGTACCCCGTCCCGCCCGCCGACCTCGTCCCCGCCCTGCTCGCCGACCCGCTCACCCGGGCCGGTGCCGCCGCGCACTGCGACCCGGCCACCACCGACCTCGAACGCCTCGCCGCCGACCCCGACCCGGACGTCCGCCGCGCCCTCGCCGCCCACCCCGGCCTGCCCGCCCACCTCCGCGCCCGGCTCGCCGCCGACCCCCGGGCCCGGATCCGCCTCGCCGTCCTGGCCCGCCCCGACACCCCCGCCGCCGAGCGCGCCGCCCTGCACGACTCGATCACCGGCCCGTTCGAACCGCCCGGCGAGGACGTGGACGAGGAGACCGCCGTCGAGCTGGAGGTAGACCACTTCGCGGTCGGCATCGATCTCTGGATGCTCGACCTGCCCTGGGTCACCGCCGACCCGCTGCCGCACCTCGACTCGCCACACCCGGTCTTCCGCCGGGCCGCCGCCGCCTCGCCCGACCTGCCCGCCGAGGCCCGCGCCCGGCTGCTCGCCGACCCCGACAACGAGGTCGCGCTCGCCGCCGCCCGCAGCAGCCCTGACCCGATCGACCCGGCCACCGCCGAACGCCTCGACCGCGGACACCGCCCCGTCAAGCGGATGCGCTGGCGCCCCGCCGACATGTTCCCGCTGCCCGTCGAGATCCTCCGCCGCCTCGCCGACGACCCCGCGCCCCGGATGCGGCTGCTCGCCCTGCGCGACCCCGAGCTGCCCGCCCACCTGCTGGAACGCCTCGCCGCCGCCCCCGAGGACCACGTCCGCGCCGCCGCCGCGAGCCACCCCGCCCACGCCCTGGCCACCCTGCGGGCCCTGCTCGACGATCCGTCCCGGTCCGTCCAGCGGGCCGCCGCCGCCAACCCGGCCCTGCCGGTCGAGGAGATGCGCGCCCGCCTGGACGCCGCCGGGTTGTGAACCCGGGCCGGGGAAGGTCAGTCCGTCGCGCCCGAGACGCCCGTGCCCGGCCAGGACTCCTCCAGGCCGCCGTCCGCCCGGACGGTGTACCGGGTGGAGGAGACCGCGCCCGTCCGGTCGATCCGCTCCTCGCGGATCAGCGCGCCGTTCTCCACCCGCCACACCGAGCCCGCCTCCGGGTTCGCGGCCGAGACCCGGTCCGCGAGCAGCACGGGGGAGCCGCCGGTGAAGCCGTACAGCTGGACCAGGTCGACCGGCACCGCCCCCTCCAGGCGGCGCAGCACCACCAGGGTGGCCTGCGCGTCCCGGTAGCGGGCGGGCAGCACCGCGGCGAGCGAGACCGGCGGCCCGTTCTCGGTGGAGCGCCCGTCGTGCAGCTGGATCGCCGGGCCGCCGGACGGGTCGGGGTAGCTCAGGTTGGGCCAGTCGACCTGCGGCGGGACGCCGAAGGACGGGGCCAGCCCGGTGTCGCCGTGCCCGGCGGCGTTCGCGCCGTCCACCGACAGCGTCGTCCCGGTGGCCGGTTCGGCCGGAGCGGTCGCCACCCCGGCGGGCTGCGGGCCCAGGCCCTGCGCGTCGCGGTTCTCGCAGCCCTGCGCGACGGCGATGGCCAGCGCCACGCCCAGGGTCACCGTCACGAACACCACCAGCCGCTGCCGCAGCAGGCGCTGGCGCGGCGTCGGCCGCCCGCCCGGGGGGTGCGGGGCGCGCCCGGGCGGGGGAGTGCGGTCCCGGCCGGGCACCGGGGTGCGCTCCCGCCCGGCCGCGGGGCGGCGCTCGCGGACGGTGTCCCCGTCCCGGGCCGGACGCCGCACGCCGGGCCCGCGGACGTCGGGCCGCGCGGCGTCCTGCCGGGGCATCGCCGGGGCGGCCACCGCCCGGCCGGCCGCGGCCCCCGCCGCGCCCTCCGCCTTCGC